>CAUJKL010000496.1 GCA_963204995.1 Planctomycetota bacterium
CAGTTCGCCCGGTGAACCATACGCCGATGCGATACGGCTGACCGTCGCTGCTAGTGGTCCGTTGTTATCGTCGGCAAGTCCGCCCGAGGCGATGAACGGATCTTCATGAGTGATGGGAACTGACTTGTCCAGCTTAGCCGCCAGGTAGTCGATCACATGTTGCCGAGCTACCAGCGGATCTTCGCCTGGCAAAACTCGGCGATCGATTTCGATCACGCAGGCATCGGGCACCGTGTTCACACTGATGCCGCCGGTGATGATGCCGACACTGACGGTTGGTCCGCCAAGCAATCGATGCTGCCCGAGGGTCGGCGCCACGTCGCGTGCATACTCTTCGAGATGATGCAGCACGCGAGCCATGTGATAGATCGCATTCTCGCCGAGGTGAGGGGTTGAACTGTGGCAGGCGCGACCGCTGGTGTGGATTCGCCAGCGGGCGACTCCTTTGTGCGCAACGACGATGTTGAGCAGAGTAGGTTCGGCGACAATGACGGCGTCTGGCTTGCGTGGCACGACTGGACATTCGCCGCGATTCCACAACGCCGCCATGTCGCTTGCTCCGCTGAAGCCATGCTCTTCGTTGACGGAGCAGGCCATGATGATCGTTGGCATTCCAGCCGGGCGATCTTCGGCTAATCGCGAGACGGCGGTTAACATCGCCGCCATTCCGCCTTTGATGTCACACGATCCGCGACCGTAGACGCGCCCGTCGCGAATGGTTGGCTCCCAAGGCGGAATCGTCATGCCATCGACGGGGACGGTGTCTTGATGAGCTTCGAAGGCGAGCAGCTGATCACTGCCTTCGAGTCGGGCCATGATGTTGCTTCGTTTGGGCGCGATTTGTTGTCGCTCGAACGGAATCCCCATCCCGCGGAAGATTTCTTCGAGGCGATCTGTCATTCGATATTCGTAGAATTCGTCGCCCGTATCATCTCGTCCCATCGGATTCACACTGGGAATAGCAACGAGACTGCATAATGTTTCGACGACATCCAACGCCATCTTTGGCTCCTCGGAATTTGGTGCGGATATTGAGATTCTGAAGTGAGCATTGTAACGGGCTTGTCGTTGCGGTTGTGGCTGTCTTCCGGGGCGCCGAAGATTTTTATGAAGATCTCGGAGATGCAGTTGCAATTCGTACAGGTAGTAGTTAGATGTATACCCTACGAGGCAGGGGCATTCTTGCCTCGTAATAAGACCTCCGTAGGCACCTGCCCCGCTTACGGAGGTCGCTTTTGTTTAACGCGAGCCAGCGGCCAGCTCGCATATTTCGTGCTTCGTCGCACGCTCGCCGTCGGCACGTGTTCGCCGCACCTGTTAATATGTGCGGTAGAAGCAGTGCGGTAGAAGCAGTACCTTGACCGTGTATCTGAGCAGAGATACGATGCTGCTTAATTGGCCGGAGGAAACGGCTGGTTTTTTTATTGCCAGACATTGTGACAAGATTCACGAAGTCTTGGGCCGTCCGTAATAGTTGCCTGAAAACCAAGAGGTTATGGAAAACCTTCTCGTCCCACTCCTGCTCTTCGCCGCCTGTGCGACCCTGTTGTCGGTCGGCTTATTGGCGGTCGGTAGCCTGCTAGGCCCTAAGCGATCGGGGCGAGTGAAAGAGATGCCGTACGAAAGCGGCATGGATCCCATTCACGATGCACGACGGCGTTTTGACGTCCGTTTTCATTTGGTGGCGATCGCCTTTCTGCTGTTTGACGTGGAATTGTTGTTCCTGTATCCGTGGGCGGTTGCGAACAAAAACCCTGCTGGTTTGAAAAGCATTGCGGACGCAAATCCCGATTTCAGCCCGACGGTGGTGTTCGTTGAAGTGATGGTTTTCATCGCTCTACTGACTGTCGGTCTTGCCTATGCGTGGCGGAAAGGCGTGTTTCGATGGCGATAGAACTGCCGGAAAACGTTGTTGTCAGCAAGTTGGATTCGTTGGCCAGTTGGTGTCGGAAGAACAGCTTGTGGCCGATGCCATTCGCGACGGCTTGTTGCGGGATTGAATTGATGGCGACCGGTGCGAGCCGCCACGATATGGCGCGCTTCGGTGCGGAAGTCTTTCGCTTTAGTCCGCGTCAGTGCGACCTGATGATCGTGGCCGGGCGAGTTGCGATGAAGATGCTGCCGGTGTTGCAGCGTATTTGGCAGCAGATGCACGAGCCGAAATGGTGTATCTCGATGGGAGCGTGTGCCTCGACGGGCGGTGTTTTCGATACCTATGCCGTTGTGCAGGGTATCGATCGTTTCATTCCTGTCGACATGTACGTTCCAGGATGTCCTCCGCGTCCCGAGCAGTTGATTCAGGCGATCATGGACTTGCAGGACAAGATTCAGGCCGAAGGTACGATCGAAGGACGCGAGTTCAATACTTTTGCTCGCCAGCAACGTAAGCGAGCGCTGATGGAATTGCCAATCATCGGCGGACGACAACTCATCATGCCGCCACGACAGGGAGTGAACTGAGTATGTCAACTCTGTCGGAAGTGGTAGCGGCCCTGAAGGATCGCTTTGCGGAAGTCACTGACAGCGAGTTTCGCGGGCAAGTGCGAATCGTTGTGTCTCAGTCGTGCTGCCTCGACGCGATGACTTGCCTCAAGCTTGAATTCGGCTTTGACATGCTGGTCGATCTCACGTGTGTCGACTATTTGAACTTTCGCGATGCCACGGATCGGTTCGGTCTGGTGTACGTGTTGGCGAACACGGATAGCAACTTGCAATTGACCGTTCGCGTGATGTTAAACGAGCCTGACTTGACCGTCCCCTCGGTAACGCCTCTGTGGGAAGGTGCGAACTGGATGGAGCGTGAGGTCTGGGACATGTTCGGGATTCGATTCGAAGGGCATCCCGACTTGCGGCGTATCTTGTTGCCGGAGGAATTCGCAGCACATCCACTTCGCAAGGACTATCCGCTGCAAGGTCGTGGCGAACGTCATAACTTCCCCGTGCTGACGCGAGACGAAGCATGAATAGTCGGTTGTTATTGGTCATTGGTCATTCGGATTTGGTCATTAAAGCGAAAGCTTAAAGAACATGGCGACTACAGCTTCCTCAGTTCGACCTGACTTTGCCGCAGACGCGCGCGAAGAGGATTATCTGTGGACGCTGAATTTTGGTCCGCAGCATCCCGCGACGCATACGACGCTGCGGATCGTGCTGAAGTTGGATGGCGAGCGAGTGGTCGATGCCATTCCGGATATCGGCTATTTGCATTCGGGCTTCGAGAAGATCGGCGAGCATCTGGATTACAACCAGTATGTGACGGTCACCGACCGCATGAACTACATCTCGCCGATGGCCAACAACGTGGCCTGGCATCATGCGGTAGAGACGCTGTTGGGTATCGAGCTGACGCCGCGTTGCAAATACATTCGCGTGATCATCTCCGAGTTGGCTCGCATCAGCGATCATTTGCTCTGTACGGGTGCCATGGGACTTGACACCGGCGCTTTCACTTTCTTCTTGTACGCGTTCTACCAGCGCGAGAAGATCTACGACATTTTCGAGACGCTGTGCGGGGCGAGGTTTACGAACAGCTATACCCGCGTTGGTGGTGTGATGTACGACATTACACCCTTGGCCGTGGAGAAAATCCGCACGTTCTTAAAGGATTTTCCGAAGACGATTGTCGACATGGAAAAGTTGCTCAATCGCAACCGTATCTTCGTCGATCGCATGAAAGACGTGGGAGTGCTGACGAAAGAAGAGGCGATCAATCGCAGTTGCACGGGACCGATTGCTCGGGCCAGTGGCGTGACTCGCGATGTACGAAAGGATCAACCGTATCTCGGCTACGAAGATTTTGACTTCCAAGTCTGTTGCGCGAAGGCGGGGGATAGCTTTGCTCGCTACTACGTCCGCATGGCCGAGATGCGCGAGAGCTTGAAGATTCTTCAGCAAGCCGTCGAGAATATTCCGACCGGGCCGGCCAATATCAATGTCGGCGAACGGGCGACTTTGCCGCAGAAGCAGCAGGTTTACCAAACGATCGAAGGACTGATTACCCACTTCGAGTTGGTGATGACGAATCGCGGTATTGAGGTTCCCTGCGAAGAGGTGTACGCCGCGACCGAGACGGCCAACGGCGAACTGGGGTTTTATATTGTTGGCGATGGTAGTGACGTCGCATATCGAGCGCGTTGTCGTCCGCCATCGTTTATTCACTTTGCCGCCTTTCCGCATTTGATTCGCGGACATACCCTGAGCGACATTGTAGCTGTCTTGGGCAGCCTGAATATTATCGCCGCCGAGCTTGATAGATAGCATTGGCTTGAATGACCAATGACCAATGACGAATGACCAATGACCAACAATGAACGCATTCTGACAGACGAGATGGTCGCCGAGATCAAGGCGTTCTTCCCTCGTTATCCTTCCAAGCAGGCGGTGACGTTGCCGGCGTTGCATGTCGTTAATGAGCGGTTGCGTCATGTACCGTTGCAAGCGGTGGTGGAAGTGGCGGAGCTGTTGGAGTTAAGTCCTGCACAGGTGCAAGACACGCTGACGTTCTACGGATTTTTCAAGCAAGACGAGCCGCATGGTCGCGTGCGAGCATGGGTCTGCCGTTCGATCAGTTGCCATCTTCGCGGTGCGGATGAATTGCTGGAGCACATGTGTCATAAGGCCGGCGTCGAGCCCGGTGGCACAACTGCCGATGGAAAGTTGACGTTGGAGTTCGGAGAATGCCTCGGCGCTTGCGAGTACGCTCCGTGCGTGTTGGCAAACGAGACGCTGCATAAGTGTGTGACCAACGATCAAGCCGACGCGTTGATTGAATCGTTAGAGTAAAAGGTGCGAGTGTGGCCGAGTTTGAGCCAGTCTTACTAGCGAATATCCACAATGACGACAGTCATACGCTGCGCGCTTACGAGTCGTGTGGTGGCTATGCCGGCCTGAAGAAGGTGCTCGGTGGCATGTCGGCCAACGATGTCAAAGAGCTTGTGAAAGGCAGTGGGCTTCGCGGTCGAGGCGGTGCGGGTTTTCCGACTGGTCTGAAGTGGACTTTCTTGCCGAAGGATCATCCTGGCCCGATCTACTTCTGCCTGAATGCCGACGAGAGCGAGCCGGGCACGTTCAACAATCGAATCTTGATGGAAGAAGATCCTCATCAGGTGATCGAGGGCTTGATCATCAGCTGCTTCGCGACGGCGGCCTCGACGGCCTATTTCTATATGCGTTACGAGTATCCGTTGGCCTGGAAGCGAGTTCAGGCGGCGGTGGACGAGTGCTATGCTGCCGGATATCTCGGCAAGAACATCCTCGGCAGCGGCTACTCGCTGGATATCTTTTTGCATCGCGGAGCGGCGGCCTACATCTGCGGCGAAGAGACTGGTTTGATCGAAAGTTTGGAAGGCCGACGTGCCTGGCCGCGAATCAAGCCACCGTTCCCGGCGGTGGAAGGTGCCTTTCGCAAGCCGACGGTCGTCAATAACGTCGAGACGGTTGCGTGCGTGAAACAAATTGTGGATCGAGGCGCGGATTGGTTTCGCTCGATCGGCGTTCCGCCCGATCCGAACAACCCGCGAGATCCCGGCAGCTTTGGTCCAAAGCTGTATTGTTTGAGTGGTCACGTGGAGAAACCCGGTTGCTACGAAGCTCCGCTGGGCATCACGGTCAACGAGTTGATCGATCACTATGGCGGTGGTGTCTGGAAGGGACGTCAGGCCAAGGCGGCGATTCCCGGTGGCATCAGCATGGGATTATTGACGGCGGACGAATTCGATTGTCCGCTCGATTTTGCGGGCCCCGGCAAGTATGACTGCTTAGGCCTCGGCACGGCTGCGGTCGTGGTGGTTGACGAAACCGTTCCCATCGTCGACTTCCTTCATAACAGCTGTCAGTTCTTTGCCCACGAGAGTTGCGGACAATGCACCCCGTGTCGTGAAGGCACTTTCTGGGCACTGAAGATGATGAATCGGATCAAGGGCGGCCAAGGTCGTCTCAAGGATCTCGAGCTGTTGCTCGAAATTGGCGACACGATCGGCATCATTCCCGGCACTACGATCTGCGGTTTAGCCGATGGCGCCGCGTGGCCGATGAAGAACGCCATTCGCAAATTTCGCGGCGAGTTTGAAGAGTATATCAAGAGAACAAATCCGGAGGGCTACATGGAAACAGATCCTGTGCCCATCCTGGAAATCATTGGAGCCCATTAGAATATGAGATTTGTAATTTGAGATTTGTAATTTGAGATTGTGGATTGCACAGTATCGATGCGATCAAATCTCAAATCTCAGATCTCAAATCTCAAATCTCAAATCTCAAATCTCAGATTTCAGATTTCAAATTATCATGGCAACTGTAATCGTAGACGGACAGGAAATTGAACTTGCCGAAGGCGAACGCCTGAATGGCATTCAAGTCGCTGCGCGTGCCGGGGCTGCTGTACCGCATTATTGCTGGCATCCTGGGCTGACCGTCGTGGCCAGTTGCCGTATGTGTCTGGTCGAGACCGGTCGCCGCGATCCTGCGACAGGCGTGATCACGATGTTACCCAAGCTGGTTCCCGGCTGCCAGACACCGGCTACCGACGGAACCGTCTTCGTCACCAAGAGCGAGAAAGTCACCGCCGCTCGCGCCATGGTGGAAGAAGATTTGCTGATCCGCCATCCGGTCGATTGTCCGATCTGTGACAAGGCGGGTGAGTGCTTTCTGCAAGACTATCACTTCGAGCATGGTCGCGACGAGCGGCGGGCCGACTTAAAGCCCTTTACCAGTCGTCGCCGAGAGCTAGGTGATACGGTCACGCTGTTTGTCGATCGCTGTGTCATGTGTACGCGTTGTGTTCGCTTCACTCGTGAAATCAGCGGCGACGCCGAACTGATGGTTGTGAATCGCGGTGCTCACGAAGAGATCGATGTCTTTCCGGGCTTCCCACTCGATAACAAGATGTCTGGTAATGTCGTTGACATCTGTCCCGTTGGTGCGTTAGGTGATCGCGACTTCCTTTACAAGCAGCGTGTCTGGTTCATGGAGAGTCACGACAATGTTTGTGCGGGCTGTTCGACGGGTTGTTCGATCAAAGTCGAAGAGAATCAAGACAAAGTCTATCGCCTGAAGCCGCGTGAGAACCCGCACGTGAACCAGTGGTGGATGTGCGATGAAGGTCGATACGGTTGGAAACATGTTCACGATCCCGCGCGGGTGACGCTGCCTCGTCGTGCCGGTAAAGAAGGCTACGAGAATGTTGAGTGGGCGACACTTCCCGCCGAGCTCGATGCCAAACTGTCGGCCAGCAAACGAGTTGCGGTCGTGCTGTCACCGCACTTGACCGTGGAAGAAGCCTATCAGTTAGCCAAATATATCCGCGGCATCGACGAGCAAGCCTTGCTGGTGCTCGGGTCGGTTCCGACCGAAGGCGAGGACGAGAGTTTCCCGAGTGGGTTTACCATTCGCGCCGAGAAATGTCCGAACCGTCGCGGTGTCGAAGAGGTGGTCGTCGGCATCGCTAAAGAGTTGGTCACGTGGGATGATTTCCTCGGTCGACTGAACGACGAGTCGTTCGATGCGGTGTGGGTGACCGGCGGCTACAAGACTGCGTGGAACGACGAAGCGATTGCACAGCAGCTCGCTGCCGTTCCGCTGCTCATCGTTCAAGATACGTTCGCTTCACCACTGTGGGACGCCGCAACCTATCAATTGCCCGCGGCGACATTCGCGGAACGCGATGGGTCTTACGTGAATCACGCAGATCGATTGCAGTCGTTCAAGTGGGCGGTGCGGCCACCGGCGGGAGTGACAACTGAAGGACAGCTGTACTGGCGATTACGGAAATCCCAGGGCTTGTATAATTCGCGGGCCGTTCTCGATGAGTTGACTCGCGAGTTGCTCTACTTCAGTGCTGCAGCCGGAGTCGAGTGTGAGTACGGGATCGATTTGAAAGTAAATCAATTGGCTTCCGTATGATTGAAACACTCATCAAAATCGCGATTGTGATCGGTGCCCTGATGACGGCCGCCGCCTACTTTGTGCTGCTCGAACGTCGCATGGCGGCTTGGATACAGGATCGCGTGGGACCGAATCGTGTTGGCGCGCCGCTGAGCCAGTTGAACAAGAGCTGGAAGGATCTGCGTCTGTTCGGCCTGGGCCAGCCCGCTGCAGACGGCGTGAAATTCATTTTGAAGGAAGAGTACACGCCGGCGCATGTCGACAAGCGGCTGTTTGTGCTGGCTCCGATCTCGATCCTTGTTGCCGCGTTGGCGACCTTCGCGGTGATCCCGTTCGGCAGCGTCTTGCCGCCCGGGCTGCTGGGGGACAAACCAATCGAGATGGTGATTTCTCCCGGCGCAGGGGTCGGCATGCTAGTTGTGTTTGCTCTGTCAAGTATCGCCGTCTACGGAGTGATTCTCGGCGGTTGGGCCAGCAATAACAAATTCAGCTTTCTCGGTGCTTTGCGTTCGAGTGCCCAGTTAATTGCTTACGAGTTGCCTCTGGGGCTCGGAATTCTCGGTGTAGTTCTGGCGACTGGATCGTTGGATCTGGACAAGATCATTGCCGTGCAGGCGGAGTCTGGTTGGTGGTTCGCTTTCACACAGCCGCTTGGTTTCTTCGTGTTCTTTGTGGCCGCGTTTGCCGAGGCCGCCCGCTTGCCGTTCGACCTTCCCGAGTGCGAACAAGAACTGATTGGCGGCTATCACACCGAGTACTCGGGAATCAAGCTGCTGCTGTTTCTCGTGGCCGAATTCTTGCACATGATTGCGGCTTCGTTCCTGATCGTGATGCTCTTCTTTGGCGGTTGGCACTTTTGGTTCATCACGGGCGCGGACGCTAACCCCGGCTGGGTGCAAGCGATTCTGCGGGTGGCGGTCCTGATGACCAAGATCTTCGTGGTGATCCTGTTTTTCATGCTCGTCCGCTGGAGTTGGCCACGATTCCGCTTCGATCAACTAATGGCCTTCGCCTGGAAGGTCATGTTACCGCTAGGGTTGATTAACTTCGTTGCCGTTGCAGTGATCGATCAATTCAAGACGATTTCTGGAAATTCATCGCCCGGGATGGAATTGCTTTGTGTAGCGGTAGCTTGGGCGGTGTGCATTGTGGCTTGGTTCGGAATCTCGTTTGGGGGACCGCTCGTTGCCGATAACCGTCCGCGCACTGATCTAAATCCGTTCGACGTGGATTCGCAGATATGAACTCTCTAGTCCCAGTATTCAACCTGCAGATTCGGAATCAAATCGAAGTCGGTGCGATTGCGGGAGACCAGCGTCGCACCGTGTACAACTGCGACGGCGGCAATGCGCAAGTCATGCGTTCCGATACGGATTTTTTGTGTTCGCCAAGTACGAAACAACCGATCGGCGACGTCTGTGTAGGGCAGGATGTGGAACGCGTTAAGAGACGCTATCGACCTTTGCAGCATCGCGTAGGCTTGGTCCAGCTTTCGGCCTGTTCCGGCCTCGGCACGACGAACGGCACTCAATCTGCCTCGCAGAACCTCTTCGGCAACCACAATCGGAAGCGACTGCTCTTCGCCGGGAATGGCGACGGCACGGGCCGCATACGTCGGGGAACCAAAAAACAGCTCCGAGAAGATATCGGCGTCGAAGGTGATCATTCCGGCAACTCGTCCCGTTGCCGATCTCGTTCGGCGTATATCTCGTCGACAATTTCACGGAGCGTTGTGTCATCGGCGAACATCCCGATAATTGCGGCAGCCCCCGGTTTCGGCAGATCGACGAAAACGAGTTCGCCGCGAATGACACGCTGTTCGACTTCGCGCTTCAATGCATCGACAGCCTCATCTCGAGTTGGACGCACAACACTGATTCGGTCGTCACCGAGGAGCTTCGCGGAAAATTGCCCATTGTCCGGCTCGACAATAACTGGATATGTCATCTTCACACCTCACTGACGTGCGCTCCCCCAATTCATTAGCATTGTAGCCGCCGACTGCTACTTCGTAAATCAGAAAACGCCATGAAAGCCGACGATCCTGACATCAAATGGGTGGAAGAGCCAAAGCTGGGCTTGAGCGGCAAGATGTACGCGCCCATGTTCGTGGAGGGCTTGACGACGACTTTCAAGCACTTGAAAAAGTCCTTGCAAGGGAAGACCGTGACGGTCAGCTACCCCGACCAAGAACCCAATATTGAGAGTCCGCTGATCTATCGCGGCGTGCATCGGTTGAATAAGGACTCGCAAGGTCGCGTCAAGTGCGTCGCCTGCTTCTTGTGTGCCACGGCTTGCCCCGCACATTGCATCGACATCATCGGCATCGAGAGCCCTTGGGAAGATCGCGAGAAGTATCCCGAAAGCTTCACGATTGACGAGTTGCGTTGCATCTATTGCGGCATGTGCGAGGAGGCTTGTCCGGTCGACGCGATCGAGCTGACCAGTCTCTACAACTTGACGGGTCGCAGTCGCGAGGAAATGATCTTCGACAAAGAGAAGCTGCTCAGCGTGTATGATGCCACGAAGGACACCGAGCCGATGCGCTCGCCTGGTATGGGAGGGACGGTGTGAACGTGACGGCCCTCCTGCTCGCTCAAACTGCGTTAACGATTAGCTCACCGATGACCTGGGGAATCGGCTTGGCAGCCGCTGGCCTGGCGTTGCGTCTGGCCCCACAAGCTGCTTGGAAAAGGCTGGGCCTGTTCGCGGGTTTGATTGGAATCGCGTTGATCGGCGTCGCACTGCCACCGCTTGGAGATGCGCTGCCGCAGGTTTTGTTTTGGCTGCTGGCCTCGCTGGCCGTCATCGCGTCGGGAGCGGCGGCAACCTCTCGCAGCCCCGTCTACGCGGCGATTTGGTTCGCGGTGTCATTGCTCGGAACAGCTGGTCTGTTCCTTCTGCAAGGAGCTCAATTCCTTGGCATCGCCACGATCGTTGTCTATGCCGGTGCCATCGTTGTGATGTTTTTATTCGTGCTGATGTTGGCTCAGCCCGAAGGACACTCGCCCTACGATCGCATCAGCTGGGCGGGTTTCGCTATTCCAATTGCTGCGATCGGTGTTGCTCTCGTCTTAGGCGCGCTGATCAGTTCGTTACCCGAGTTGCCGCCCGTCGCGACGCCAGACGAAATCCTGCACGACGAACACGTCGCGCGGCTGGGTGGCGAGTTGTTTGCTAAGCATCTCGTCTCCGTGGAAGTTGTCGGGACGATATTACTCGTGGCGTTGGTCGGCGCGATTGCGATTGTGATTCAAGGAAACCCGCGCCGCAAAACCGCGGTACAGGAAGGAGCGACAGATCGATGAACGAAGCCGCTCTCCTACAGAACTACTTGGTTGTTGGCGCTTTGCTCTTCGGCATCGGCTTACTCGGCTTCATCGTTCGCCGGAACATGATCGTCATGTTCCTGTGTGCCGAGATGATGTTGCAGGGAGTTTCTGTTAGCGTCATCGCCTTCGGACGCTATCACAACGATTGGGGTGGCCAGATGCTGGTCATCTTCATCATCGCTGTCGCTGCCGCCGAAGCAGGCATTGCCCTGGCCTTGATCCTAATGCTGTACCACAAGAGCGGCACGCTCGATATGGCGTTCTGGCAAGACATGCGCGAGGAAGGCCAACCGGCATTCATCGATCACGGGGTTCCCGAGGAACGCGATGAAGATCGGGTCTGGCCGACATTGACTCCGGCGGGCGTCGAGCCCGAGGTCAATCAAGACGAACAGCAGCATCGGAGCAAAGTCTGAGCATGGATGACGCGCTGAGTAGATTTTTGATTCTGATCCCGGCCCTTCCTTTGGCCGCTGCGATCCTCGTTGCTATCGCTGGCCCTAAACTGCTAAAGCAATGGAGTCACGTGCCGGTTATCGTCGCGCTGGTCGCTTCGTTCATTTGTAGCTTGGGTTTGTTGAGTCAAGTGAATCAGCGATCCAAGGCCGCTGAGCCCGAGCACGCCGCGTTGGCTCACGCCGGCTTCGAACACGTCGTCAATTTGTGGACCTGGGTGGATGTGCGCGAGGCATATCATCTCCCTGGGATTTCGTACGGCAACTCGGATATTTCAGTGCCGGACGCGGGATCACGAGATTTCCGGATCGATATCGCGCTGCGGGCTGATGCTTTGACGGCGATCATGCTGTCGATGGTTACTTTCATCTCGGCCTTGGTCGCGATCTTTGCCGCGGGTTACATGCATGGCGATCGCGGTTATTGGCGGTTCTTCGCCTACATCGGTTTATTTGTCTTTTCGATGACGATGCTAGTTTCCGCTAGTAACTTCATTTTGCTGTTTGTGTTTTGGGAAGCGGTCGGTGTTTGCAGTTACCTGGCGATTGGTTTCTGGTACGAGAAACCCGAAGCAGCAGCCGCCGGAAAGAAAGCGTTTCTCGTCAACCGTATCGGCGACATTGGGTTCGCGCTGGCGTTGTTTCTGATCTGGACCAACTACGGTACGCTGAACTTTCACGATACGCGTGCAGACGGCGAAACGGATCAAGTGCTGATTGCACAGGCGATGGAGACGCAGCTCGCTGGCGATGCCCCGGGCGACAACGATCCGCTCGTCGTACGCGGGGTCGTCGGCCGCTGGCGTGTGGCCGCAAACGATTACGCGACGGGTGGCGTGGCGTTAGCGATTTGCTTGCTGTTGTTGCTCGGTGCCTGTGGCAAAAGTGCCCAGTTCCCGTTGCACGTCTGGTTACCGGATGCGATGGAAGGCCCGACTCCTGTCAGTGCCTTGATCCACGCCGCGACCATGGTCACTGCGGGCGTGTACATGATCACCCGCTGTACCCCGCTGTACATGGCGTCGCCGGAAGCACAATTGACCGTGGCTTGTGTTGGTGCGTTCACGGCCCTGCTGGCCGGTCTAATCGCCATGACGCAGTACGACCTGAAACGCGTCTTGGCCTACTCGACGGTCAGCCAACTTGGCTACATGTTCCTCGCCCTGGGCACGGGAACCGTCGTTGGAATCTCTGCCGGCATGTTCCATCTGTTCACGCATGCCTTCTTTAAAGCGTTGCTGTTTCTCGGGGCAGGCAGCGTGATGCATGCGATGGGCAACGTGATCGATATACGTCGATTCGGCGGCTTGCGAAAGCGGATGCCGACCACGCACGCGACCTTTATGATCGGTTGTCTGGCCTTGGCTGGCTTCCCGCTGTTGTCGGGATTCTTTAGTAAGGATTCGATTGTTGCGGCAGTACACGATCGCGTTCACTCGATCGAACACGAACTTGATCATCGCGACGGCCAGGCACCGCATTCGGCGACGGCTGAATCGGAACAACTCAGACACGAGACTGGTGAAGAAACGAACGCCGTGTCGGCGTTGGCCTCGTGGGATCACGGCCAGTTACATCGTTTTGCGAGGATCTATCAGTGGCTGTACTACTCGGCCATGTTCACCGCGTTTCTCACGGCCTTTTATACTTTTCGCATCTTCTACATGACGTTCTATGGCAAGGAAGTTATCCCACACGAGGCCGGTCATCACGCCCACGAATCGCCACCGATGATGACATGGCCGTTGATAGTGCTTGCGGTTTGTGCCGCACTCGTGGGCGGAAGCTTGGATCAAACATGGATGTCAAACGGCAATAACCCATTCGGCAATTTCCTGCTTAACACACCATCGTTGGCAGACGGCGCCGCAGCAGCCACCTTCGAGCCGTTCAAATTCCACTTGGACGTGGCTGGCGTGAGTGGCACGGTCGCCATCGTTGCCATACTGCTCGCGACCTATCTCTATCTCGGACATCAACGCGAGATTGAATGGATTCGGCGGCTGCTGGACTTTGAACAGTTCGAGAAGTGGTTTGATGTCGAATCGGTGTCGCGATGGAAGCATGTTGCTTGGGCGAAGCAACTACACTCGGCAGCCGAAGCGGTCAAGCTCGGCTGGCTGACGGTGGCTATTGGCAACGTGATATTGCTTCTAGCGTTGATTGCGGCGACACCGTTCATGTTGGGCCATTTTGTCTCGCCGTATAAGCTGTCGCTGGGGAAATTCTTTATCGACGAGATCTATCAACTGTTAATCGTGCTGCCATTACGCGGATTCGCCATCGTTTGCTATGCGATCGACCGTTGGATCATAGACGGATTCGTGAATCTCGCGGGTCGTATCCCGCTGTTGGCTGGCGGGCTGATGCGATCGTTGCAGATGGGGCTCGTCCAGTTCTACGCGTTGGCGATGGTGTTGGGCGTGTTGGTGTTGCTGGTAGCCCGTGCGGTACTAGCGGCTGGATAGCTGGAAGAACGAGTCAATCGAAAGACCGCATGAACGAATCCTCATTACTTTTACTGACCATTTTTTTGCCCTTAGCCGGTGCGCTGGCGATGTGGCAAGTGGGCCGCTTTGGCCAGCGTGCTGCCCGCTGCTTCGCCCTGTTAATCACCGTGGCGACTTGTGGTTTGGCGTTCGTTGTGGTCGCGGGATTTCCAGGCGGCGGCGACGCTTATGCCGTCACGAATCTTCCTTGGGCCGGGGGCGATGCCGGTTCGACGCTGGACATTCGACTGAACGTCGGTCTCGATGGCCTGGGCGTTTGGCTGTTCGGGCTATCGTCGCTGCTGATGGTGACTTCCGTATTGGTCAGCTGGGAAGCGATTCGCGATCGTGCCGGTCTGTTCTACGGCATGTTGTTGTTGCTTGAGTTCGGCTGTCTGGGCGTGTTCGCTGCTCGCGACATCATGCTGTTCTACGTCTTCTTCGAGTTCACTTTGATCCCGCTGTTCTTTCTGATCGGAATCTGGGGCAGTGAAGATCGCCGCTATGCCGCGATGAAGTTTTTCCTGTTCACGTTGGCGGGCAGCGTGCTGACGTTTCTCGGTCTGATTGCGATCGTGCTGTGGGACTATTATCACGCCGGTAATGGCGTGCTTCGCTTTTCGATTCCCGAACTAGTCGCTTCGTTGCAAATCCATCCGATACGCCCGGTGTCTTGGCAAGTCTTGATTTTCGTGGCGCTCTTCGCAGGCTTCGCCATCAAAGTGCCCTTGTTCCCCGTTCACACTTGGTTGCCATTGGCTCACGTACAAGCACCAACCGCAGGCTCGGTGATCCTGGCCGGCATCTTACTGAAGATTGGAACCTACGGCTTTGTTCGGTTCAGTATTCCGATGTTACCCGACGCCGCAGTCATCGCCATGCCCTGGGTCTTGTGGCTGGCGGTACTTGGCATCATCTACGGCGCGCTCGTTGCACTCGCCCAGACGGATATGAAACGATTGATCGCCTACTCGAGCGTCAGCCACCTCGGCTTCTGCATGCTCGGCCTGTTCGCGTTCAATCCGCTGGGGTTACAGGGAGGAACGTTGCAAATGGTGAATCATGGCCTTTCGACAGGCGGACTGTTCGCCGTCGTTGGCATGTTGTACGAACGCTATCACACCCGTGAGATCCGCGCTCTGGGCGGGCTTGCCAGACGCGTGCCTTGGCTGGCGTTCTTCATGCTGGTGTTTACGTTTGCGAGCATCGGCCTGCCGGGGCTCAATGGCTTCGTCGGTGAAGTCATGGTGCTGATCGGCATGTTCCAGCGAGCTTGGACAGCGACTCCCGAGGCGTTTCAGACATCACTTCGCATGGTGTCCGTCTTGGCTGTGACGGGCGTGGTTCTAGGTGCGTGGTACATGTTGTGGTTGGTGCAACGCGTCTTTTTCGGCCCGTTGAAGGAACCGCATCATCGCGGCGGCAACGCCCACGATCGTGAAGAAGAAGTATCGGACTTGTGCTGGCGGGAGTTCTTCGCTCTGGCACCGTTGGTGGTTTTTATCGTCTGGATTGGACTGCAGCCGAATGTGTTTTTGAGTCGCATCGAGCCGACGCTCAGCCAAGTTGAAGCGACGGTCGAGAAATCACTGACATCGTCTATTGCGAGCACCGAGAAAGTAGGCCGGACCAAGTCTTCGCAGTTCCGGCAAGAGGCCAACGCCACACCGCTGCCGGAATCTCGCAAAGCCTCGTTCCGGCCTACGAAGGAGCAGTTATCTCGTGTACGTTGACCTGGAAACGATCAAGCTGTTGTGGCCGGAGTTGATCTTGGTGCTGTTGGCATCCTGGATCTACATCGGTGGCACCGTTCAGCAGAGCCGCCTGTGGTGGACGCTGTTCTCAATGGCTGGCTACCTGGTCGCCGGCTATGCCGTTCTGTCGGGAGAGGCTCGTCTGTGGTATGGCCCCGACGCTGGCGATGCTTATGTTGGCAGTGGCCCCCTCGCCGTGGACTATCTCGGTCACGTCGTGCGGCTTTTCGCCGTTGGCATCGGCTTTTTATTCGCGCTCGTGACCTCTTCGTCCGCCCGCCGCGAACTCGCCAGCGAATTGCTCGCGACTTGGATGTTGTTAGTGGCTGGGTTGATGTTGGTCGCGCGGGCCAATGACATCGTATTCCTGTTCGTCAGCCTGGAACTCGTTTCGATCCCGACGTACGTGCTGCTGTACATCGGGCGACGCGATCGAGCGACTTCCGAAGCGGCCGTCAAATACTTTTTCCTAAGCATTTTGTCGTCGGGCATGTTGTTGTATGGTTTGACAATGCTCTACGGCATCGCGGGAACAACGACGATCTCGGGAGCTGGCGATAGTATTCGAGCCGCGATGCTCGGCGGCGGTTCGCTAGTCGGCCTGGCTCCTGTCGCATTGATTCTGATGCTGGCTGGTTTGGGCTTTAAGATCACTGCCGTTCCGTTTCACTTCTACGCTCCGGATGTGTATCAGGGAGCTACGAACGCGAATGCTGGTTTACTGGCAGTTGTCCCCAAGATTGCCGGCATCATCGCACTGATTCGAGTCGTCGTCGTCGCGATGCCAACGGTGTCGGAATACGCCTGGCAGCTGACCATCGTACTGGCACTGCTCACGATGACGCTGGGGAATGTTTGTGCCTTGTGGCAGCAGAACATTCGCCGCATGATGGCCTACTCGTCGATTGCTCACGCCGGATACATGTTGATTGGAATTTCGGTAGCTCTGGCCGCGAGTGGCTCGTATGGCGGCGTATCCGCGACGTTGTTCTACTTGATCGTGTATGTCTTCGCTACTTTGGGAACATTCGCCGCCCTGGTGTCGCTCAGCAGCGAGCAACACGAGCTCAGCAGCTTGGAAGAACTAGCGGGCTTGGGGAAGTCGAAGCCATTCGCGGCGGCCGCGATCGCGGTCTGTATGTTCTCGTTGGCGGGAATTCCGCCGCTGGCTGGGTTTTGGGGCAAGCTAACGCTGTTCTCAAGTTCGATTCGGCTGGCCCTCGATCCGCAGCACAGCTCATTAACCTTCTGGTTCATACTTCTCGCCATTGGCGGTGCCGTGAATGCAGCGATTGCTGCTGCGTATTATTTGCGAGTCGTCGCGACGATGTATTTCCAGGCGTCAAAGATCGAGATCAAGGCCAGCGGACGCAACACGGCTTCGTTGGCGATGGGATTTGCCGCACTCGTCGTGATTGCCATCGGAGCATTGCCGCGATCGATCATTTCCGAGACAGAACGAGCGGAATCGGTGTCGGCTCAACCTCGCCTGGCGATTCAGTCAACGGTCAGTGCCGATGAGATTGTTGTTAGCGACACGTTGGCAGGCGGTCGGATGCTCGCTCCGCGAAACTGAATCTGTCGCCGCCCCAGGCTGCCCCGCTCCTAAGACGGCGACATTGTTCAGATGTCAACTGTAAAAAACATAGGTTGAGTTCTCGGCAAGAGACTTGGATTTGTCTCACATAGAACACGTTCGCAAGGATTTTATGCGTCTATAATGACCGTTCTTGTCGATTGGAACGGTCTTACTGATTGCTGGGATAGCTGAATGGCCCGAGAACGAGCGATCGCGAATCAACTTGCGAAGCTTATCGGTGCATCGAACCTCCCGATCTACGCCGTCGATGATCGACGCCGCATTGTGTTTTGCAACACGGCCTGTGCCGATTGGCTGGGGGTGACCGTTGAAGAGCTCATCGGTCAGCGGTGTGACTACGATTCGGCGGACAGCGGCGACCGACTCGCGGATCTTGCCGCGAAACTTTGCCCCCCGCCCGAAGCCTTTCTCGGCCAACTACCTGCAGGCCGCATGCAGATTGTAGGTGGGAGCGATAACACTCCGCCGCGCTCGGCCGAATGCATCAGTCTGCCAGGCGCAGGTGGCGAGCATGTCGGAGTCCTCGTCGTTCTGCAGGAAGTAAAGGATTCGCCAACCGCCGATAATCGGCTTGTGGGCGCGGAGTCCGCCGAGCAACTGCATCTGCGACTTCAACAGCTCGCCTGCGAGCAACGAATGCCGTATCGCCTGGAGCGGTTGGTGGGCGAGAGCCTTGCGATACAGCTGGTCCGTGAGCGGGTGCGAATTGCGATCGAGTTGCCCACGAATGTTCAAATCGTCGGACCGGTCGGCAGCGGACGAGAGCGCATTGGACGCACGATCCACGGCGGCAAGCGGCCCAATCAGGCCGGTCCTTTGATGCCGCTGGCGTGCCCTCTACTCGATGGCGAACTCTTGCAAGCGACCGTGGTGGCTTTCTTACATCGAGCGACTGCCGCGGATCTAACTCATCCGGCAACCTTACTACTGTTGAATGCCGATCAGTTGAATGCCGAGGCACAGGCTGAGTTGTTGGCCTTCTTTCGCGTGCCGACCTTTGCGTTGCGGACGATCGCCACGACGCGCCGTCCGCTTGTTGAGTTGGCTGAGGAAGGCGAGTTTCTCCGCGAACTGGCCTATCGTTTGAGCACCATGACAATCGAACTGCCGTCTCTGAAGGAGCGCCGCGAGGATTTGCCGCTGCTCTGTCAGCGATTCTTGGAGGATTTCAACGCACGTGGCGAGAAGCAGCTCAGCGGTTTTACTCCTGCCGCGTTGGATCACCTCTGTTCGCTGCCTTGGAGTGGCGACGTTGGCGAACTCGCGGAAGTCGTACGCGAGACCTGTGAGAATGCCGACGGGCCGGTGGTCACTGAAGCTGATTTGGCGCGGCGAGTAAAGCTGGTCACGTCCGCGATGAAGCACCCCACCCAGACAAACGAAACGATCAAGCTCGACAAATTTCTCCTCGATGTTGAAAAGGAATTGCTTCAGCGCGCCTTGCGTTCCGCAAAAGGGAACAAGGCCGAGGCAGCTCGTCTGCTGGGGATCAGCCGCGCACGCGTGATTCGTCGTGCTTCTCAATTAGGTTTGGAATGAGGTATGTGTAGTGGTTTCCTGGTAGGCCGGAACAAGGCTCTGCGCAGTTCCGGCAGTGTCGTGACGTGTGGCTAATGCCGGAACTGCGCAGACTTGTTCCGGCCTATGTTTGGCTGCGTTGCGTATGCTTCATCGCATGCAGCAGTCCGCTTGCCAGTCGATGTACTGCCACCTAGGATGGCCCTTTTGGCCCTTACGAAGCTTCGCAGGTTATGACGATCGCTCGAATAATTCTCAGTGAAAGCTCGGGCCGCTGGGCGTTTGCACTGCGGTCGGTGCTCGTGAATTCGGGAGTTGCCGTGACAGAGATCGCGGGGCTTGAGAATGCGTTCGGGCGATTTCGTGACGACTCACAAGCATTGTTGGCGTTCGAAGCGACCGAGGCTTGTGCCGAGGCGGGGCTTCAACATATCTATGCCAGCCGCCTGCGAGACCCCGGCAGCGGAGTCATTGTTCTGCTGGACGCTTCGACGATTTCGTCAGAGTCGGTTTGGCACGAGGCGGGAGCGATCGCGGTGGCCGCATCGCCCAGGCATCTGACTCCGATTGCACGTTTGATTCACCGCTATTTTGTTACCCGAGACATTCCGCCGCTCACGTTTCGCGAAGCCGTGTGGCAACGAATTCCGTGGAATGCGTCGGAACCGCAACCCTAAAACTTTGAGTGGGAGAGAGAATTATGGCCAATGGCCAGCTTGATACTGCCGCAGTCGAGGCCGCTCTGGCGGACTTCCCAGATCCAGAAACAGGTCGCAAGGCTCTCCAGCAAGAGCAGATTCGCGACATCCAGCTTTCCGGAACGAAGCTTTCGCTAACACTCGCCTTGACCACGTGGTCGGCACCTGTCTGGAAAGACGTCGAGGCGGCTCTGAAGGACTGTTTGCAGAGTCGGTTGCCGCAGCTAACCGCAGTTGACGTGAAGCGAGTTGTTCACACACGTTCGGCGAACCCATTGGGCGAGATCGGCCTCCGCGCAAAGAGCGTGATCGCGGTCGGTTCGGGGAAGGGGGGCGTCGGTAAGAGCACGATGGCCGCGAGCATCGCCGTTGGTTTGAAACGGGCCGGTGCGAAAGTAGGTTTGATGGACGCGGATGTCTATGGACCGAGCATTCCACATCTCTTCGGCGTTTCGGAAAGGCCGCAAATTGTCGATGAAAAGATTCAGCCGGTCGAAGCGGACGGGATGCCGTTGATGTCGATGGGCTTTATGGTGCCGCCGGGAGAAGCTGTTGTGTGGCGCGGGCCGATGCTGCACGGAGCGATCACGCAGTTTCTTCGCGATACCCGTTGGGGCGAATTGGATTATTTAGTGATCGATATGCCGCCAGGGACCGGTGACATTGCACTCACGTTGTCTCAGCTGCTGCCGCTGACCGGAGCCGTTGTCGTCTGCACGCCGCTGGAAGTGGCTCTGCTGGATGCGGTCAAGGCGATTGCGATGTTCCGCAAAGTGAACATCAACGTGCTAGGCATGGTCGAGAACATGAGTGGCTTTCTTTGTCCCGATTGCGGCAAACGCTACGACATCTTTGGCAGCGGCGGCGCGCGAAAGAAAGCCATTGAACTCGATGTGCCGTTCTTAGGCGAAGTGCCGATCAACATGGCGATTCGCGAACTGGGTGACGCAGGAAAAACGTCGACCAGTTTCGACGACCCCGCGCTTGCTCCGGTATTCGATGCGATCTGCCATCAGCTGGTTAGCAACCTCGCGAACTCGGCGGCAGCAGCCCCGCCGATGCCTCAATTGCCAGTCCTGTAATGCGACGTAGGTTGTTGTGCCGCTTTGGCTTACGGAATTTTCTGCCGGACGTCCTGGGCTGGCAAAATAACCTCTCCGCGCCAGCTGCGCGCGGGGCTCCGCCAGTTGTGCGCGGGTCTCCGACCCCGCGCGCTGCGTCTGACCGCAGGTCTCCTCGGCTCTTGTGCCGGTTCGCGGTTCGGGAGACCTGCGCCGAACGCTCGACCTGCGCCGAGCGCTGGACTGCGGGTGTCGACCTGGCGAAATTACCTCACCGCGCAAAACTAGAGCCGCCGAAAACGGCGGCTCTTTCTCGTTGTAATCAAAAGACGTCGTCTCTAGAGACGACTGCGAAGACAGAAGTTACTTCTTCTTCTTCTTGGCTGCGGCCTTCTTGGCTGGAGCCTTCTTGGCTGCCTTCTTTGGTGCGGCTGCTTTCTTTGGTGCAGCTTTCTTTGCAGCTTTCTTCTTGGCCACTGTACGTCCTCCGTAAAAAAGGGATTGGGGCGAGTTCCATCTCGCAGGCTTCCAAGTTGCCTTCAAGCCGACGAGTCATCCCCAACGACAAAACGAAAACCACTTTTCAAACATTCAATGTTTGCTCCATCCGATGAAGTCAAACGATCAAAAAGATTAGTGGTTACCAAACGCATAACGGTAGTTGTACGAATCATCGGAATTTATGCAACACGTTTTCGATGAATTTCCGAAAATAGTTTTCCGATTTGTAACGCACTCGTCAAGATCAAATTGCATCGCGCATGTTGTACGTCGTCGCCGTTGCGTTGTTGCGTATCGCGCGAGACACATCGAAGTTGTAATCATGCGCGGTGCGATTGTTCGCGCTGATGCAACGCGTCATCGTTGTTGTTCTCTCAATAAAGAGAAACAAAAGAACCATCGGGCAAACGTCGCGCAGGTTGTGCTTGATGTTGTTCGACGCCAAATATCTTTCGCGTTTGCGGTCGAATGCGTCGCAGGCTGGCCCAACGAATTAACGAGTGACGCGCTCGCGCTGGGTCTTGATCGGGGTTCCAAGAACCAAGGATCTGTTGCCAGGCGTCTGGCTGATGAGATCGCTTGATATGGATCGGGTCGATGCCGTACCAATGACGAACGGGTTCCACGATGGTTGCTCCGTACTGCTCAGCCACCGCAATCACTTTGTCATTCAGTTCTCTAGCGGTTGTCAACGCATTGCTCATCGTTAGACGCGACTTGGGGAACAAAAGCGTTCGCATCGTCAGGAAACGAAACTCGCCAAGGTCTGCGAGGCTCGTGAGTGGTAATTGCGTGACCGTGATCTGCTGCGCGACAGGCTGAAGCTGACTCAGGCAACGCTCCACCCATCTCGCGATCTGTGCGGCAGAAGCTCCGTAGAGAATATCGTTGCCAATGTCGGTTAACAGGGCTGCGGTCGGTGCCGGAGGGCGAGCCGCCAAGGCGTCCCACAGCCCCGATTGCAGAATCCCTGGCAGCGTTCGGCCGAGGATGCGGCTCGATTGGCCGTACGAACGGCCGTGCCCTGTGGCGACGACGATATCAAGTGGGCTGCCCCATACATTGCGTGCGGAATCAAAGACGATCGATAAACTACGGGCGATATTGCTGGCCCCGAGCAAGACGACTCGACGGCTCGGCAACTCGCCATCTGATGGTTCCGTTGTCATTTCACCACGGGCCGTGTCCACCACGACCGGAATAGGCCTGCAGGATTTGGTAGCTCGAAAAAGCCAGCATCCCGAACATCATGGCTGCCATGGTCTGTTGATTAGTTAGGCAGTAAACCGCGACGGCACCGCCGGTGAGTACCGAGAGGATCAATGAGTTCTTGATGCCATCGCGAGCGGCGAATAGCGTGAACAGCTCCCGCGAAATCTGGCCTCCGTCGAGCGGGTAGACGGGAAGTAAGTTCATCAAGGCCCAAAACACATTGACGAAGAGTAGTGCGTCCACGGCGGCGAGCAGCGGGGCGGAACTGATGTAGCGTCCATCGCGCAGTCCGAGGGATTCGTCGATCACGTTGATGCCTGTCCAAACGGCGTAGCCCTGACTTTTGAACAAGACAATGAGGATCGTGGCGAGGAGAAGCTCGATGCCAGGGCCGGCAGCCGAGATGACAATCTGTTCGTGCGGCGTGCGATGTCGGGAAAAACCCGAGAACGAACTGGACGAGTCCTCGATGGCGAGACCGCCGAAATGGTACAGAATGATGCGAGCATTCCTCCCGTAGTGCCGAATCGCGAACGCATGGCCTAACTCGTGGAGCAGGATCGAGAAGAACATCACCGCGATCCAAATCAAGAGCAGTGGACCTTGGCCGGGATTCGTGTCTTGGAAATCGGGGCTGCGATGAAAGATTTCATCCCACATCGTTGCCCAGTTCCAGCCGAGGATCGCGCCTGCCAGCCAAAAGAACGGACTAATTCGAACATCAAATCCAAAGATTCGGAACTGAAAGTCGTAGGGTGTTTGCTGCGGTTCGGCTAACAACACGAGTCGCGCTCCAGGCGTGTGAGTTCTTTTGCATCGAAGCCAGGGGACTTCGTCAGGCTGCATCGTAGCAAATCGAAACCGTTTCGCCTTCGCCTCACCGTGGCAGACGTTTCGCCGGAGCAGTGGCCTGCTTGGCAAAGTGTGGTGCCGCGACGGTCGGTCGGCTGCCTCCGAGTGTGGCGAGGATATACATCGCGGCTCGAGCCGACGCGCCGGGCCGGGCGTGCTGGTCGCAGAGTTTACTCAGCAACGCGATGCGGCCTTGCAGTTTGTTGTCGTCGGCGAGCCATTCAATGATGTGGTCCGCGATCCGGCGCGATTCGTCTCCACAGCTGACATACTCCGGGAACGGAATGCTATCCGCACCCAAGGCGTTGGGATCGTAGGGAGTGACGCGTTTGAGCAGGCTGGCCGGAGCGAACAGATCGTCGGTGGCAAACATATTGACGAGCGTGATGTACTTGGACTTTCGTAAGTACTGCTGGAAGAAAAATGCCGTGCGGCTCACCCAATACAGGACGACCGTCGGCTTCTTGTGATACAGCAGCTCCAGCGACACCGATCCGGAGCAAGCCATGCAGCACGTGGCCGAATGGATCAACTCGGGAGTCTTGCCGATATGGATCTCGATCGGCAGCGAAGAATCGGAGATCATCTCGCGGGCGAGTTTGGCTTGTTTTTCATTGAACGACGCGATGGCAAAGCGAGTCTCTGGGTGTACTTGATGCACGAGTGCTGCGGCTTTGATGAACCAAGGCAGGTTGCTGGTAACTTCGAGCGTTCGGCTGCCCGGCAGGATCGTCACGAGTCGACCGGTTTGCGTTTTCTGTTGCGTGATGAAGTTGCGATCGAGTGGGTAGTTGGCCGTTTCGTCAAAGAAGGGGTGGCCAACATAAGTCGCATGGCAACCGCGCTCACGATACCAGGATTCCTCAAAGGGCAGCTTGCACAGCGCGTGATCGATCAAACGCCGCATCTTCTTGATCCGCCATCCGGCCCAAGCCCAGATCTGCGGCACGCCGTAGTAGAACACCGGAATCCCATGACGCTTCGCTGCGCGAGCGACCCACCAATTGAAGCCGGGGTAATCGATCAGCACGACGGCGTCCGGTCGATGATCGCGGAAGTAAGCATCCGCGCGCCGATAGAACCGCCAGAAGTGATGGATATTCAGCAGCACGCGAAGAAACCACATCACTGCGAATTTGGTGAGGTCTTCATGCAGTTCGCAGCCAGCCGCCTGCATCTTTGGCCCGCCGTATCCTACACACTCGATATCGCGCCCGCTCGCGCGCAGTTCGCGCACTAAATTCGCGCCGTGGATATCACCGCTCGGTTCACCGACCGAAAAAAAGATTTGCATCTACTTTACTCCCGCCACTGCTACAGCGAACCGCGTGAGTCGTGACACATGCGTCGTTTAACGGCGAGCCATAGGCGACTGTTGTATGCACGGGGTCGACGCCTACGGCTTGCCGTTAAACGAGTCGCTCATGCCGAAGGCGATCCGTCTTTGTGAAGGCGGCGAAGTATCGCAAATTGCCTAGCTTGCTGGTAGAGCAATTCGCTACATCGGATCTCTGGTGCGCAACAAAAAAGGAACGCCGAATTCGGCGTTCCTTCGTGCGATCGTTGTACGTCAGCCTTTCCAGGCTGACGGGTCAGGCTGGAAAGCCCGACGTACGAAATTACTCTTTGTCTGCACCAACCTTAAAGCCACCCTTCTCGAAGGCAGCATCGCCGAACAGAGCGACAAGTTGATCGTCGCCTTCCAACTTTGCCGCTTTGCCTTTGCAGTTGTCACAGCAGAATTGAACTTTGGTGCCAGCCACGGTGAGTTCGGTCTTGAGCGCCCCACCGGTGAACACGCACTTCGTTTGTTTGGCTTGACCTGTCGCGATAAGTTGAGCATTGCCCTTGGCAGCGACAAGCTTGTCGCCAGCTTCGATCTTCTTCGCGAAGCCCTTGGGGCAGTTGTCGCAGCAGAAGAAAACTTTGCCGCCTTTATAATCGACGGACTTCTCGGCCTTTGCAGCAGCCTTCGGGTTCATGACACACTTGATGCCGTCGAGCTTGATCTCGTCGGCGGCGTACAGGGTGACAGCGAGGACGGCAATCGAGGCCACAGCAGTGAACAGGGAGCGAGCTTTCATAGGAAGCACCTTTCAAATCGGGAGGGAAAGAAGTTTTGGTTTCCGCGTTTTGTCGTCGAGCGGAACGTCGGCTCGAATGGCCAGGCGGCAGTATTATCGGCACAGTCGGGCGGACAGGTCAACCAATCATCACAGATTAACGCGATATTTAGGTGCCCTTGAGAGGAGAAAGTTGCCCGTTTTGTGATCTAGCTCACACTTGTCGGAGCTCGGCGAGTGTTTCGTGCCGTGTGCGGCGGAAAGTTGATCGAGTACTCTGCTGCTGTTGTGTGGTCTGTTCGGAGATAGGGTGTCCCATGCTTGAACGGTTTCTGCTGTTTTGGTTGCTGCTTTCGTCCGGCGCGGCGTACGTCTTGTCGGAGCCCGTGGCCAAGATGGAGCCTCTGTTGCCGTGGTTGATTGCGGTGACCATGTTCAGCGTCGGACTGATGCTTCCGCGTGATGAAGTCCGACAAGTCCTCAGCCGTTGGCCGACCGTGTTGGGTGGTACGGCGATTCAATATGCCGTGATGCCGCTGCTCGCCTTCGGGATGGGGAAAGCGTTCGGACTCACGGAGGAGATGTTTATCGGAATCGTGGTGGTGGGATGTGTTCCCGGGGCGATGGCGTCCAACGTCCTGACGCTCAACGCACGCGGGAACACAAGCTACTCAGTCAGCTTGACGACGGCGGCCACGCTCTTGTCACCCATCGCCGTACCGTTGGTGTTGGCTCTGGCGTTACAGAGTCACGACGCAGTTGATGAAGAGGTGTTGAAGAAGGCCAGCAAGATGTTGGTCATTACCGTTGTGATCCCCGTACTGATGGGCCACTTGCTCAGTCGACGGTACTCGAAATTGGAAACGCATTCTCGAAAGTACGGGGCGCTGGTCGCCAATCTGATGATCCTGTGGATCATCGCGGTTGTTGTGGCGAAGTCGAAGCTCCAGTTGGAACAACTTCGCTTTGATGTACTTGGCGCACTCTTGGCAGTTAACCTGCTCGGTTACGCAGCGGGGTATGGCGGCGGCTGGGGAATGCGGCTGCCGGAGCCGATGCGACGTGCTTTAACCCTTGAAGTGGGAATGCAGAACGCAGGGCTTGGTGCGGCACTGGCTGTGAAGCTGTTTCCCGATCAAGCCGGTGTTGCGATCGCACCGGCCATGTATACGTTCGGCTGCATGTTGACCGGGACGATGTTGGCACACGCGTGGGCACGCGTGGGAGATCGAAACGTGGCGTAAGCTTCCAGCTTGCGAACTATGGTCAGCGATGGCTGGCAAGCCGGAAGCTTACCCCACTTGGTGCTACTCGCCGCTTAGCACGACAGCGGGATCTTGTTTCACGGCGGCCAGCGTCGGTAGGTAACTTGCCATCGCTGCGATCAACGGAGTGCCGAGAATTGCGCAGGCCGAAGCCAGTGTCGAAGGCGTGAAACTCTCGACGGTAACTTCAAAGACGCTGGTCGCCAACCAGCGAGCAAAGAAATATCCGAGCAGACAGCCGACGACTCCGCCAGCCATTCCCAAGATCACCGCCTTGCCAAGAAACAGTGAGGCGATGCTGCCGCTGCGCTTGCCAATAGCACGCAGCAAGCCAATTTCCGCTCGCCGTTCGCGGACGTTGGACCAGGCCAGCAGCCCGACCCACAACGCACAGACAAAAACAATCAACGGCGTGACGACGGAAGTGACGCCTGACAGAAGCCCGGCAACTTGGTCGCGGTGCGTTTGTTCTTGTTGAGCGATCTTCGTTCGATTCGCTTCGTAGTCATCCATCGTTTGCTGGTGGTGAGCCTCGACGAGCTTGCGTTGATCCTCGCGGGCGATCGCTTGCAGGCGGTGCTCTGTAACCTTAGTGTCGGGCAGCACCACTTCGAGTTGAGCCGTAATCTCTTCGATGCGTTCGACGGTCTTGCACTTGCAACCGAGCGCCAAGATCTCGCTGATCTTGCCGGGCTTGTTCAGAACGGTTTGAGCGTCGGCCAGGTTCATGAAGATTGCGATGTCTTCATCGGCGCGACCGTGTGCGGGCAAGATGTGCGCGACCTCGAACTGCTTGCCGAGAATCTCGACGTTGTCTCCGAGCGCGTGCCCCTCGGCGGCAAGTTGTCCCAAGTACACCATGCCTGGTTTCACTTGTAGGCCCATCGGATCCTTCTTCTCGACGTGGGACTGAGTCGCTTCCGGCGCGATACCAACCACCAAGCGTGGTTTACCTTCCCACTCGACCATCTGCTTCAACGATGCGACAAGGTGGGCGACCTTCGTGATCTCTGGACTCTCGGCCAACTTTTTCACGTACTCCTCGGGCATATCGTACGACACAAAGTTCGCGTACAGCTGAGCCAGGTCGGTGTTCTGATGCACGATTCGCAGATTGAAGCCCAGTTCGCGCATGATCCGCTTCGTACGCGTATCGAGATCGGCAAGGTCGCCCTTGGCCTTCTCCTGCATGCTCTGCAGCTCTCTATCGGTTTCCTGCTGCATCGCGAGGAGTCGTCGTCCGGATTCTTGCTGATAGCCGCGGAGCAGCGTCGGGCTGGCGACGAACAGAGTCGACGCTGCGATCAACGCCAACAGACTCAGCAACACGTTCATCTTCCGATGGCGAAGCTCGGCAACTAGCAATTGAAACGTACTCATGGCATATCACTCGCTGGTATTCGTGGTAGGTTCTCTGGCTGATCGCTGAAAGCTGACTGCTGATCGCTGACCGCTGACCGCTGACCGCTATCCCTGCCGGGGCTCTTGCAAACGAAACGTCAACAACCAACTTGCCATAATCAATCCTGCGATCGTTAAGAATACGGGTTCGAAGCCGAGTCGGTCAATAAAGTATCCGGCCAGCGGCGAAAGAAACATCGGGACGGCCATGCACAGGCTTAGCGTACTGAGATAAACGGCGTGATCTTCAGGAGCGGCGACTTCCAGCGTGTAGTTCTGAAGTGTTCGCAGCACGACCGGCGTCATTCCGACAAGGACAAACACCCAGCCGTAAAGTCGAATGCCGATACTTCCGGAATGAAGCAGCCCAATGGCCACGATCGGTGCCGCCGCGATGCAAAGCAACGACAGCAACAACACCAGGCGGTTGCCGTGACGATCGGCGACGGAACCGACGGGGATGCTTATCAAGC
Source organism: Planctomycetota bacterium (assembly GCA_963204995.1). Classification (GTDB taxonomy): domain Bacteria; phylum Planctomycetota; class Planctomycetia; order Pirellulales; family Pirellulaceae. The sequence goes on from CAUJKL010000496.1 coordinate 28,556, forward strand.
CAGTTCCAATGTTCTGGATAATGACCCACCACATGATACTCTTCGTCGGGAGATGCATCGTCTGCAAGCCGATACTCTGGTAGTGAGGGAACAGCATAAAAGAAATGCCGAACAGCGACGCGACCATCGCCAGGAGCCGAAAGTTTCGATCCGCCACGAGCACTCGATAGGCGTCAGCAAAATAGTGCAGTGGGTGTGCGGCGGCAGCTTGCTGAAAGGAATCCTTCGCCTCGACAAGATACAACATCGAGACTGCCGCGACGCCGAATAGAACGCCAGAGAATCCAAAGATCAAGTCAAACCGAGTCTCTTCATCGTTTAGCCATAGCGAGAGGAGTACGAAGGCACACAAGACGGCACTGGCCGCGCCGATCGTGTTTGACATGAGCAATAAGCGGCCCCGTCGATTCACATCAACCAGCTTTCCTTGCAACGTCGTGAAGGCGAGTTGACTCAATCCGATACAGACAAAGAAGGCCGCATAGATGATCAAGAAGGCAAACGGCATCCAAACCGCTTTTCGCTCGGCGAAGCCCATGAAGAATAACCAGGTCAGTAGCAAGAACAGGGCCGACATCATTGCAGTCGTGCCGCACACCAGCCACTTTTTCTGCGGTTGTAGTTTGATCTGCCTCGCCAGTAACACGGGTGGGACACTGTGTCCGAATCGATTCAACAACGGCAAGCAGCCTCGAATCCAACCTGCTCCCGAGATGTAATCGACCACGGCGGGCATGATGATGCTCTCGGTCTTAAAGATCCAACCGGTTCGCATCAGGATCTGATACAGAGCGAGCATCGCAAAGTTACGTGACGCGTCTCGCTCGTCGGACGGATTGGAAGGCGACAACTCAATCGACGATGCGTCGGCGGGATCAGCGGCGTCGCGGGCGGGAGAAAGCGAGGAGGGCATTTTTCTAGTATAGGTGCGAGGCGGAAACCTCGCGAGCAGTGAGTTCCTGGGCGAGAGCCAGAGAACCGGCACTAACTGGGAACCAGAACTAGGCACTTTGCTTGAACTGGATGTCATGTAAGCGGCTGTACAGCTGGCAACACTGCATCAATTCCGCGTGAGTGCCGACGTCGACGATCTTGCCGGCGTCCATCACGACGATACGATCGGCGAGCGTGAGCGTTGAAAGCCGATGCGTGATCATGATGGCCGTTCGGTCACGAACGAACTCCTCGAGCGCCTCATGAATCGCCTGTTCACTCTCGATGTCGATCTGGCTTGTTGCTTCATCCAAGATGAGAACTTCCGGATCGCGGAGGATGGCGCGCGCCAAGGCGATCCGTTGTCGCTGTCCGCCGGACAAGCGACTGCCGCCTTGCCCGACATGCGTGCCGTACCCGTCGTCGAGCTTCTCGACGATGAAGCGATGGGCATGCGCCTTTTTAGCGGCTTCGATAGCTTCGTCGTCGGTCGCATTCGGCGACCCATAACGGATGTTGTTCAACACCGTGTCGTCGAACAGGTGCGTCTGTTGAGTGACGAGTCCGACTCGTTGGCGGACGTCCCGCAGACGCATCTCACGAAGATCGATATCGTCGAAGCGGATCGAACCTTTAATGGGATCGTAGAAGCGAGGGAGCATATTGATCAGCGTACTCTTGCCGCAACCGTTCGGACCGACGATGGCAACGGTCTCGCCAAACGTAATCTCTAGATTGACTCCGTCCAGCACGGGCTGGTCGGCCTGATAGTGAAACTCGATGTTGTCGAAGACTAGTCGGCGATGTGGTTTTGTTGTCGTCTTGGGCTTTTCTGGTTCGACGATCGTTGGTTCGCGATCCAGCACCGGGAAGATTCGCTCGCACGCGGCGGCACCAGTCTGTAGGGTTCCGTAGACGTCCGAAAGCCTGCGTGCCGGATCGCTGATGCCCACCAACAAGCCATAGAACAAAAAGAGTTTCCCGAGGCTCATGGGCGTGTCGCAGATTCGAATTCCAAGCAAGTGTGTCTCTTGATTCAGGACGAGATACGCTCCCGCGACGAGTGCGAGCGAGATGACACCAATTCCGAGAATCTCGGTGATTGGTTTGGTCAGCGAATTGTAGAAGACGATTTTGAGCGACTTGCGAAAGAATTCCTTTGCCGACAGGTGAAAGCGATTCCGTTCGAAGCCTTCCATCGTGAAAGCCTTCACGGTTTGAATGCCCGCGAAGGTTTCGGTCAGCGTGTTGTAGAGCTGCGACATCTCTTCCATGGCTCGTCGATTGGCACGCTTGATCGACTTCGAGAGTCGTTGCATCATGAACAATGCCGGTGGCGTGATCATGAGCGAGATGACCAACAGTCGCCAACTTATCATGCTGGCACCAATCAAACAGGCGATCATCTTCAGCGGTTCACGCAATGCTTTGCCGAAGAGTGTGTCCAATCCGAGTACAACGCCGTTCATGTCGTAGGTAAAGTGGCTGAGCAACTCGCTGTTGCGGGAGTCGTTGAAGGAAGCCAGGTCCAATCGCAAGGTTTGGCGAAAAAAGAGCTTGCGGAGATCGAAAGCGGCTAATTGCACCAAACGCTCGACCAGTACGAGGTTGGCGACCAGGAAAGCGTCCTTAATGGCTGTGCTGATGATCAAGGCGCCAACAATCAGCAGCAACGTTTTAAACGGAGTTCCGGGCAGATAAGCATGCACGGTTGGTTGTATCCAACGATACCATTCCGTGGCCTGCGTCTCGGCTTGGAGGTCCGTTTCAACGTAGTTAAGTTTGGCGAGCGTTAGTTGATGCTCGTCCCCGGCGAGGTTCGGCAAGGATTCCCGCAAGTTGGCGATCTCTGCCGTCAACTCGCCCGCGCGTTTCACGGAATCGTCAACCTCGCTATCGATCCATTCCTGCAGAGTTCGTCCTTCGAAGACGACTTCGACAAAGGGATACACGGCACCGATATTGGCACCCCAGAGCACGCCGACGGCGAGTGAGGTGAATATGACGCCGATCAGTGTCGGGCGGTTACGAACTGCGAGGCCAATGGCGCGGGCAAAGCTCTTCATGGGGGTCCATCCGTGTGTCGAGTCGAGCGGAAGCGAACTTGTAACAGATCGCAGCCCGTGGTCCAAGATCGCTGGAGCCGCTAGCACGCCATGTTGTTGTGGTTCGGATTGCCTATCCGCAAGCGTTCCATTAAACTCGCCTTCCGCTAATTCATCCTCGACTCGAACGACCCGCCAGGAAGGCACCAGCATGTCAAGGACGGCATTGATCACGGGTATCACGGGGCAAGATGGTTCGTATCTCGCGGAGCTTTTGCTTGCCAAGGGCTACGAGGTTCATGGCGTTGTTCGACGATCGAGCAGCGATAACTACCAACGGATTCATCATCTCGAAGGTGCCGTTACCCTGCACCCAGGCGATTTGATCGATCAGCAGTCGTTAACGCAGTTGATCGCCGATGTGCATCCTGAAGAAGTCTACAATCTGGCCGCGATGAGCTTTGTGCCGACGAGTTGGCCCCAGCCGATTCTGACCGCCGAGACCACGGGACTTGGTGTCACACGCGTCCTGGAAGCGATTCGCGCCGTCGATCGGCAGATTCGTTTTTATCAAGCCAGTTCCAGTGAGATGTTTGGCCGGGTTCAGGAAACGCCGCAACGTGAAACCACGCCGTTCTGGCCCCGTAGTCCTTACTCGGTTGCCAAAGTCTATGGCCATTGGATCACGGTGAACTATCGCGAGAGCTATGATCTCTTCGCCTGCTCTGGCATCCTTTTCAATCACGAATCACCGCGGCGCGGCACCGAGTTTGTGACTCGCAAAATTTCTCGCACCGTCGCCCAGATCAAGCTCGGGCTGGCCGAGGAATTGCGGCTGGGGAACCTGAAAGCGAAACGCGATTGGGGCTTTGCCGGTGACTATGTCGAGGCCATGTGGTTGATGCTTCAACAAGAGGTGCCAGACGATTATGTCGTGGGGACGGGCGAAGCTTACGAAGTCGAGGAGTTCGTTTCAGCCGCATTCGAGCACGTCAACTTGGATTGGCACGACTATGTCGTGATCGATCCGAAGTTCTATCGACCGGCAGAAGTCGATCTGTTGATCGCCGATCCTGCCAAGGCGAAACGCGAGCTTGGGTGGGAGCCGAAAGTCAGCTTTCGCGAATTGGTGGCAATGATGGTGGACGCTGATTTGGTGGATCTTGGTTCAGAGGTTCCGATGCGAAAAGTCGCCTAGCATTGATCGTCACGCTTCGACGGTCACTCCGATGCCAGGGCCTTTAGCATCTTTGATGCGGGCACGATCGCTTCGGCCCGAAGGGGCGGCATAGCTCTTGCCGGGGCTGTAAAGCCCCGGAATTCTAAGGCAGCATTAATGAAGCCCCGGTAGGGGCGACACAATACACGCCGCAATACCGGTGTCGCCCCTACCGGGGCTTCGTCCCTTTCGGAGTCTGTTACCGGGGCCTTACAGCCCCGGCAGGGGTTGTGTCAGCCCTCTCGGGCTTATCTTTCGAACATATGCCCTTCATCCAAAAAGTGCTCAGAAAGCGCAGGAATGCGGTCCTAGAGATGTTAAAAACTCTGGCCCTCCGAGGCCGTCGCATGCCGGTGATTCAGGTGATCAACAACTTCGGAGAGCTGTTGTGCGAACTGCGATCTGTCCTCGCATCAATACACATCTGTCTCGAAGTGATGGCCCCAATGATACCGGCGGCCTTCGGGGTAGTAGTTGTGCCACTGCTTGTTGTAGACGGGCACTCGCATTTCCGGCGGATAACGGTTGTATAAGCTTCCGTTGCTCCGATAGTACTCGTTGCCGTAGTAGTTCTGCGGATAGTACACATACGGGTAGTGGTAGAAGCGTTCCCAATCGTGAGCCGAATACGACTGTCCCCACGTCTGGTTGAAGGCCCGCTCTTGAGCCTGGCTTTCCTCCGAACATAGACACAGACCGACAACGGTCGCACACAATAGGCTCAATACAGCTCGACGCATCGTCGATCCCCTCCCTGTGAAATTCGCCGGATTCGCGCAACTGGGTCGTTGCGAGTGAGGCATATTCTTTTCAATCGGTTCGCCCAACGTCCCGCATTGAAAGAATATCCGGCAAAATCGGTATTCTCAGGGAACCACTAATGGACACTAACAAACACTAATCCCGGATTATTCACCGTAGGCCGGACCGAGGTCGCAAACCCATGCCGTAGCTGCGCAAACCGATTTGTTCTCAAACACGCTTTGCGACTCGTAGCCGGCTGCGATTTGCGACCGAAGTTCCGGCGCAGCAATGGTTTGCTTGATACGGCCTACAGATATTGTGAATAATCCGGGATAAGATGAAGTGGGATGTGGGTGAGCCCAGTGACCGCTCGTCAGTAGTTCACTTCCTTTTTTCATTAGTGTCAGTTAGCGTCCATTAGTGGTTCGCATCACGACCTCATTAAGCCAGCGGTTTGCCTTCCGCGATCTCACGCTCCCACTCGTCCATCAACGGCCAATCGACGGCGCAAGTGCCAAAGTCGGTCATGTGCGAATAGCTTTCGACGCGAGCGATCGTGCGGTCTAGCAATGCGTCGTCCTTGCGAAAGATCGGGCCGTGGCTGGGCAGCAACCACTCGACATCGCTATCACGAATTCGCTGGAGAGATTTGACGAATGCCGGAATGTCGCTGCCGTGATGGGCATCTATTGCTCCGACGCAGCCATCACGATAGATGTTGTCACCGCTGAAGAGAAGATTGCCCAAGCGGAAAGACAGCTGGCTGTCCGTATGACCCGGTGTGAGCCAGACCTCCAGCTTTAGATCGCCCACGGTGATCGTGTCGCCATCAACCACGAGATGCTCGACCTCGACGGGCGGCATCTCCATGTCAATTTTCTGCGGCTCGATCACGGCAAACGTCTTCAAGCGGTCACCGGTTCGAAGTGGCTCGGCCGCAAGTGGGTGGGCGGTAACGGTCGTGCGCAGCAACTGCTTCGCTTTGGCCAGGCCTTGAATGTGATCGACATCGGCGTGAGTCGCGACCAGCGTCTTGCATTGCGACAAGGGAAAATCCAGCTGCCGGATCAATTCGACGATTTCGTCCACGGTGTCTTCGAAACCGATATCGATCAAGATCCACTCGGACTGATCGTAAATGAGGTAGACATTGCAACCGAGGATCTGCCCCGCTTGATAATTCATTTCGATCACGTTTGGGAAGACGGGCTTCCGCTCAAGCATCGACGCCTCCTCCTCTTGCAATCTAGCTGCCAACTGAGTTGTGGCAATAAATGGATCTGCAAGAATTGTAGAGCGAGGTGCTAAGTCCTTCAACCAGCGGTGGTCGCTGAGCGGTGGTCGCTGAGCTTAGGGTCGCACTGCGGCGTTTCGCTTTTCGCCTAGCGTGACTTGCAGCCGCTTGACTTCGCCATTGCGGAAGACGACAACCTGAACGTCTTTGTTCACGGGTGTAAAAGCGACGATCTTGATGAGATGATCATCGTCTTCGACTTGGCGACCGTCGAACTCCAGCACGACATCCTCCGTGCGGAAGTCTGCTGCTTCTGCCGGTGAGCCACCGATGACACCCGTGACCAACGCGCCGCGGGCACGAGGTAGACCGAGGCGTGCTGCGTATTCGGGACCAAAAGCCTTGTTTTGGTCAAGATTGACCCCTAAGAAGGCGCGCACTGGGTGGCCGTGCTCGATGAACTGTTTCGCTACGGTGATCGCCATGTTGATGGGGATTGTAAAGCCGATTCCCTCGCTGCCGCCCGAACTGCTCGCGATTGCCGTGTTGATCCCCACGACTTCGCCCCGCAAGTTCAACAAGGGCCCGCCGCTGTTGCCAGGATTGATCGCAGCATCGGTCTGCATGAAGTCTTGGTAGCGAATGCTGCCATCACCCAGCTTTAAGTCACGGCGGCCCATGGCACTGATGATGCCATAAGTTACCGATTGACTCTGGCCAAAAGGGCTGCCGACTGCCACGACAAAGTCACCGCTTTCGATTTCGTCGCTATTCCCGAGTCGCGCGGGCACAAGGTCAGTCTCTCCCATCGCCATGACCGCGATATCGGTTTCGCGATCGGACCAGACTGTCGTCGGGTGGAGGACTCGTCGATCCGATAATTTGATGGCAATATCGCTCAGTTGCGCTTCGTCGATGACGTGTCGATTCGTCAAAACGTAGAGCTTGGAATCCACTTCGATGACGATGCCCGAACCAGCCTCTTCCACGGGCTTGCGTCCAGTGCGTGTGTTCGCGGCCACTTGCTTTGAAGCTTCTATGTGTACGACGGTGGGGCGTACGAGACGGATGACTTTCTTGAGGAGTCCGAAATGTGCATCGAGCGCATCGACCTCCACACCAAGTTCCTCGTAGAGCTTGTCACGATCTTCCGCTGTTAAGCTCGTGGTATCAACGAGCTGCGCCCGCGACACGCAAGGAACAAGAGCAACGAACATGCTGAAAACGAACGCGATCCGAATGGCTCGCGCACAACGCAGTGAAAACTTCACGTCCGACCTCCATGTCAGCAATGCAATGACGTATCAACGTGAATTTTTGCGGCTCAAGCGGAATCCCTCCCGCCGTCGAGTCGCCGTCGCACGAGTGTTTAAGCGTCGACCTCAATGTCACTGA
>CAUJKL010000497.1 GCA_963204995.1 Planctomycetota bacterium
GGTGGACTAGGTGCTTTCCATCCACTTCGCCAGTCGCCATATTCCAGAGGCGGACTACGCGGTCGTCGCTGCCTGTTGCCAACAGATGCCCCTGGGGAGAAAACGCCACCGTCGTGACCACACTGGCGTGAGACAAACGCTGGAGCGGAGCCAGTTCGCTGCCGCTGACATCAACTGGAGTAACCGTGATGACTTCTCGGCCGGCCGCAATCGCGATGAGTTCCCCATTGGAAGAGAACGCCACGTCGCGCACGAAGTCAGGGAGTTTCGGTCCCGCGACAACCTGTTGAGCCGTTGTCAGGCTCCAGACGCTCGCCCCTTGAAGATCCGCGCACACCAAGCGTTCGCCCGCCGGATCGAATCGGAACAAGGGGAGTCGTAAGCCTTGTTCTAACACTCTCGGGTTCGTGGGATGCACGTAGGCGAATGGCTCCCCGATCAACTTCTCGGCAAGTGTGTCATAGATCCACACGCGTCCCTGTGGTCCGACGATCGGTAACGCCGCGATCAGCAGGTAATGCGAGTCGGGGCTGAACTCTGCATAGAAAATGATCCGGATCGTGGAGGCCGTCGCAGCGGCTGTCGCCGGGAGTGGAGTCGTTGGAGCCAGCCCGATCGTTTGCGACGTCCCTGCGGCGATGTCCCATAATTCCACCTGCTGCGTGAAGTTCGGTTTGCCATCGTCCGTTTGCGGCTGCCAACTCACGGCCCAGTGGAGGTCCGGTGAAGTGACGAATGGTGAATTCTGCTTTCCCAGCGACTGGGGCGATCCGACCGGCTTGGCAGTCTCGATGTCCCAGGTTTGCAGCCCGCCTGGTCCAGCGGCCGATCCATGCCAGGCGATGCGGGCCGTGCGTTGTGTGTCATCGACGACGACTCGCGACATGAGTCCGGGGAGAGACCACTGCTGCTCCGGGTCCCATCCCGTGCCGACCCGCCAAACTTTCGTGACGCCATCCGCACTGGCGGTCAACAGCTGTTTGCCCACGGAATCGAAGGCTAAGTCGGTGACCGGAACGCGTTGAGGCAACCGGCTACCGGGCAGGTGACTCGACCGTGGATCGCCAAACTGAATCGTTCCGTCGGCATCGGCGGAAACGAGCAACGGAGCACTGGGCGAGAAGCGGACGCGCGTCACCGGGGCATCGTGGACGAACTTAACTCCCGTGGGCAGTCGAGTCGTCAGATCCCACATGGCTACGGAACGATCCGATCCGCCGATCGCCAGTAACGTGCCCTCGCGGTTCGTATCCAGTGAGAGAACTTGTCCGGGGTGCGGAAGGGGTTCCCCCAGCGGCTCGCCAGTTTCGGCGTTCCACAGGAGTACCGCGCCCCGCTGGACGTAACCTTCCCCACCGCCGAGTCCGAGCAGCACTATGGCGCTGTCGGCACTGAAGCCGACGCAGCTAATCCACCCCTTCGTCGTCAGGGGTTTACCCACTGGCTGTAGCGACTTCGGATCGAGCAACCAGGCAATCCGCTTTTGCCGGCTTGCCGCGAGCAGCCTGTGGCCATCAGGACTCACAGCCAGAAAATCAATCGCTGCCGTGGTCCGGCTTTGTGGGGAACGAGGAATCTGGACCGGCAAACCAACCGGCCGTCCTGTTTCGAGGTTCCACCGATTCAGGACGCCTCGCGATGTGGCCACCAGCAGAGTCGTCTGATCCGGCAGGAGAGTCGCGGCCGTGAACTGAATCTTTGGTGCGAGTTTCGACAGAATCAACGGCTCGCCGATCGGCTGCTGCCGCTCGATGTCCCACAGACGGCAGTCACCCACAAGCGAACCGTCGAGTGCGAGCAGCAGCGCCGCACGTTTTCCATCATGCACCGTTGAAATGCCGGTGATTGCGGTGTCGTACTTTTGTTCCCCCTGCAACCGATGCAGTTTCGATTGCCAGAGCGCCAGATTGGCGCGGACCACCTCCTCAAGGTCGTCGCTCGGTCCGTCAAGCGCATCAGTCAGATCGAACAGGCCGTCAATTACAATGCCTTGCTCCAACTGGACTAGGGCCTTGTCCAACTGCAACCGCGTATTGAACAGCCGCAATGCCGCATTGGCCGTGCGTTCGGCTTCGGCGAGCTTCCCCTTCTCTTCCGCTAACTGTTCAGCGAGGAGTCGCTTCTCATCGGCATCACGACGGGCTTCCGCTTCCGACCGTGCCGCGATTTGCGACTGAATGCCGAACCACGTGGACACGGCACTCCCTGCCAGTATCGTCACGACGACGGCTGTCACCAAACCGGCGACCGTCGGATGGCGTCGAATCCATTTTACGAATCGTTCACGATTCCCTACCGGCCTCGCGACGATGGGCTCCCCGCGCTGCCAGCGGCCGAGGTCGTCTGCGAGATCTTGCGCCGTCGCGTACCGTTTCCGTCTATCCTTCTCCAGGCACTTGAGGCAAATCGTTTCCAGATCCCTGGGGACTGTCGGATTCAGTTGTCGGACAGCGACCGGCTCGCGCTCCAGCACTTGCATAACCGTGTCGAGTGGGTTGTCGGCCTGGAACGGCGGATGGCCGGTCAATGTTGCGTACAGGATCGCGCCCAATGAATAGACATCGGCGCTCGCACGAACCTCTGTCATCCGGCCTGCCGCTTGTTCGGGCGGCATGTAACTCGGAGTACCGAGAATCTGGCCCATCGCCGTCAGCTTGCTGTCTCCCTTGATGCTCTTCGCCAGTCCAAAGTCCGTCACGTGGGTCTGATCGTCTTTGCCGACCAGGATGTTGGCCGGCTTCAAGTCGCGGTGAATGACGCCCTGATCGTGCGCATACTGAATTGCGTTCGCCACGCTTCGCACGATTTCGGCGGCCGGCCGGGGAGCGAGTGGACCATCGGTGATGCGTCTCGCCAACGATTCACCTTCGATGAACCCCATCGAGAAGAAGTGATGGCCGTCGTGTTCGCCCACCTCGAAAATCGGCACAATCCCCGGATGATCGAGTTTCGCCGCAGCTTCAGCCTCCGTATGAAACCGTTGGATATCAGTTGAGTCTGCGAACTGGCCAGCCAGGATCATCTTCAGCGCGACGATGCGGTTCAATCGCACCTGACGTGCTCGATACACGACTCCCATTCCCCCGCGTGCAATCTCGTCGAGCAGCTCATAGTCCCCGAAGTACCTAACCTTGGTGCCGATGACAGGCGGCGTGCTGTCGTTTTGGCCGGAGTGTTTTGTCGGGCGAAGCCGACGTGCGTCCGTGCGAAGCTTTGAACTCGCGTTCATCGTCGCGTCGTCTGATGTCTCTAGCCGTGAGTCGACCATTCCCGCTTTCAAGAGGCACAATGGACAGACGCCAGCTGGCGCGTCTGCTGGCAGTGTTGTTCCGCATATTGGACAGGTCAAGGCTTGGCTCATCGTTGCTTTCCAGGAGGTAGCAGCGTCAGGTGTTCAACTTTGCTCCAGGGAATCGTGACGACGTAGTTGTCCGTCCACGTTGGTTCTTTGCTCTTGTCCACGTGGATGGCGACAAAAGTTTCGTAAAATTCAGCGTGAAATCCATTACATCGCAACTTGGCAATACCGCCGCCATCCTCTCGCTTCCAGACTTCCCCTTGAATGTATCCGCTCACCAGCGGCAGTGGTCTAATCGCGGTCGAACTGAGTTTGACCAGCAGCCCATGGCGCCCATGGCCCAGTGCGGAGAGAACGACGCAAATCCCAAAACCAATGGTTGAGCGATTGTTCATGTTGGTCAATTCCCACTTATCAATTCCCATTTATTGGGATACAAGGCGTCCGCGACCCCGATTGTGACGACCTCAAGTCTGTTGTCTGCGGATGTCAGGTGCGGCGATCGAGAGCGCTTCGTTATCACCCCGGGGAGTTCTCATTTTCGTCTGTTTGCCGCTGATCAACGAAGACTCTTCCCAGTGTTCTGAAGCGTTTCTGGAAAAGCGCAACAGAAAATCTCATTCAGTCCGCAATGGCTTGAAAGAGTTGGCGAATTTCGTCGTCCATATCTTCCGCAGCAGAGATGGTTTGCGAGATTTCCTCCCTCAGCAGTTCGCGATAGCGCGTCCGCAGACGACTAGCGGTCATTCGAGCCGCCGATTCGGTGATTTCTAACTCCGTCGCCGGTGCAGCGTATGTCGAAACACCCGTTCCGCCGATGAACTCCTTCAGACATTGGAACTGCCGACCTTGGCCCTTCCGCTCCATCTCGCGCTGCAACTGTTCCATTACGCGATTGAGCAGCGCGATCGCCCACTGACGCTCGTAAAGCCTTTCGGCGGTGAGCTTGTCCGATAACTTGACATGCACGGCATCCTGTCCCGCAAAGTCGAGTACGAGCCGGGACCAGCCTGCGCCGCGCTTCTGCGACTCAGCCTTGTCCCATTCATTGGCTAGAAAATGTTTGAACGCCGTGATCAGAAAGGCACGGAACCGCCCCCTCTCGGGATCGGCTTGCGCCAGATAGCGTTTCTCCAGCAAACGTTCAAAAAACGCCTGCGTCAGATCCTGTGCGTCGTGAACATCCCCAACGCGCCGGCGCACATACGCATACAGCGGTGGCCAGTAGGCGCGGCACAACCGCTCCAGCGCCTGGTCTGCTTCCGCGTGACGCCGGTCTCCGGCCGCCAGTACCAAGCTCCAGTGAGTCGTCGCGAAGTTATCTGCGCTGGATGGGTGAGCATCAGAAAGTTGCCCTGAATCATCCATGCGACGCATTCTAACTGGACGGTACATTCCAAGCGAGTGCATACCTGAAATCGCTTATTGGAATTTCAATCGCCAAATCTTTGCTTAATACATTTCTCGGTAGGGATTTTCCGTGCTAATCGCCACTCGTCACCAGCCGTTCCCGGAATGAATATTGCTCGCGTCCGTCAGCGATACCTTTGGAGAGCGATGGCTTCCTGTGGCGCGGGGAAAGGGCAGGAAATGGGATGCGAGAGGTCGCAACCCATGGAATCCTTCGTGAAGTAGCGCGAGAAGGGGCCGGGGATCGCTGGGTCGGGACAGACCTTCCCCGGCGACCGCCTACGCGAACGTCAACTTCACTTGCCAACTGAGTGGGAAAGGCAGATCAAGGCTCACTACGAATCCCACAAGGCCTTGATCGGCGGCTTGCTAATCGAAAGTATGGCTGCATAGATCGCTTGCATCGAACTCACCTGAAATTGATGGAAGATCTCGCGCTGGCGTTCC
>CAUJKL010000498.1 GCA_963204995.1 Planctomycetota bacterium
GCCTTGAAGGCCGCAGCTTCGGTGACCAGCGTATCGAGCGCCTTGCGGTAGCGCACGCCGGCGCTGTACAGCTCGAACAGTGGAGTCTTGCGGACCGCTTCCTCATTGAACCCGGGCAGATGAATCACGAGCCGGGACTTGTCGAGCCCACCGGCCAGACCCTCCAGATCCAGCATCAATTGCAGGTGACTGCCGCGAAAGGCGCGCACTTCATACTTCAAATCGCCCGCCGCCCGCATCTCGATCAGCCGATCGACGAAGTCGGAATAGTGGTTGTCGGCATCGAGCCAGATTACCAACCCATGCCGCGCTACACGCTCGCGTAGTTCGGCTTCCAACGCACTGGAGACAGGCCCTGGTAAAGGTAATGACATACTTCGGTTCATGCTGGACTAGCCGGCGTTGACGGTGCGAAACTTCTGCTCTGGCCGGACGAACTGGCGGGGGACCAAACGCGGTAAAAACAAGTATCATCTGTTGAATGTTGCGCTGTCCAGTTAGACTTTGGCGAATATGCGGCCTGATCGTGCTGCGGCACGTCGTCCTCCAGTGGTTGCTGGTTGTCGTCGATGACGACTTGCGAAGCGGTTTGTTCCGAATTCATCCTGCGTGTGTACGATGCTCAATATCTACCCGTACAAATCGCGACGCACGTTTGCATCCGTGCGGCGCGGTGGCGGCATCAACGTCGATCGAACATACGTCGTCAAGACGGAGGCGATCGGGAAGTCACCGTCGGAAGAATCGCCCTACCTGCTAGCAAACGAGTGGATTTCTTCGTCAATCGCTCAGTTCCTGCGGCTACCGGTGCCCCCGTTTGCCCTTGTACGGAAAAAGAGCAAAAAAACAGGCATGTTCATATCATACAGTTTTGACGGAGATTCGACACCGGATGATGCCGAACCCCAGCCGTTGTACGACGCGTTCCCGAACGAATGTACGGGAGTCGTCGTCCTTGACATCCTCATCGCGAATTGCGACCGAAACAGTGGTAACATTAAAGTTGATAAGCCAAGTGCGCCAAAAGCTTTCTACGTCTTTGACCATGAACGCTCGCTGTTTTACGTCCATGCGAAAGACGGTGCAAGCCATCTCAAGTCGAGGGAAGATCGTCTTGGTGTTACTGACGGCCACGACTCGGTAGATGAGTGGCACTGTCTCGTGGAGTTAGTGGACAATGTGGAATTCATGCACGACTGGGTGGTTAAGGTTCAGTCCTTGCCGGATTGGTTCATTGACGATGTGTGCGAAGAGATGTGGAAGGTGTCGATTACTCGCCCGGAATGCGACGACGTAAAGGCATTCCTTAAGCGGCGGCGAGACAAGATCGGACGGCTGATACTCAAAAACAAGCAACGATTCCCGAAGATATCAAACTGGCCTTTGTTTCTAGGTGCAAAATGATCGCTACTTTAGCCCCACGGTACGTTCTGGCAAAGTATGTGCCCGACCTCGGCAGGATGGAGCCTCGCAACATTGGTGTGTTCGTCTGGTGGAAGGGTGAGTTCTGTCTGCGATTCCTCGAACCCGACGATGTTGAAGTAAACGATCGTGACACCTACGAACGGTGGACGACGTACTGGACTCGCAATACCAGTGAAGAGGCAATTCGGCCCCGACGTGGTAAGCCCGTGCCCAAGACAGATCCAGCCTGCATCGATGCGCTGATCTCGACACAAAAGGGCAACTACATCCTGGTTGACTCCGGCGAGCTGATGTCGCCGATCCGCAAGAAGAATCTGCCGGAAGCGACCGAGTATCTGTTCAACGAACTCGTGGCCGATCCCAAGAAACGGTCGCCTGAGATCGGCGTGCCAACCAGGAAGGCGTTCGCCGATTCGTGCTCGGACGTCCTGCGCGCGGCGGGGTTGGATTTTAAGACCAACGAACCGGTGGCCTGCGTGTGGCGTGGTGTTTCGCGCCACCTGCACCCGGACTATTACGTGGGCAATGGCACACCGGATGTGATTCTACAACGAGCAAAGATGTCGGACGAACGAAGCATTAACAGTGCCGCGTTACTTGTCGATGCACTGCTTGAACACGCGGTTGTGCAACCGTCGAACTGCCGCTTCCTGATTCGCGGGCAAGATCTGGACAACGACACGGCAGAAGAGGGTATGAAGCTTGTGGAGAGGCTCTGCGGCGCGATTGATATTGAAGATGCATCCGCAGTCGATCAGGTACGGCGACTTTTGCCAACCGCCGACTTGTCGCTCTAGGTCGTTTGGCTGCGGTCCTGCCGCCCTACGATATCTCGGATGGCCTTGAGTGGCAAAACGGGGCTTTGATAGCCTCGCAACGGTCTCACGCGGCGGGTGGCTGTGGCGGAGTCTTCGACGCCACGGCTGATTGGAGTTCATGGTAAGCCGGGGCTTCGCGGACTCAGCCCCAGCCACCTCCGCGTAAAAACCGGGGCTAACGCCCAAACGGCTAATGATAAGTGCGCTGTCTAGCCTCGCAACGATGTCACGCCCTATCCTCCGCGTCGTCGTTCAACAGTTGAAGCTGTCGCGATCCTAGCCCGGCCAGCAACTCTTGCCTGACCGCTGCCTGCTCCGGGTTCGCTTGGGCAAATGCCTTGCGGCACGCTTCGGCATCGGGTGCGTCGAGCCGAAACGCCGCCGCTTGCTTCTTCGACGTTGCCAACTCCAATTCCCAACAGCGATCGGGCACGGCCGACCAGATGCCGGGTTCTAGCAATCGCATTTCGGTGACCGGAGCTTCGTGCTTGCGGATGCGGCGTTTGAGTTCCTTGGCAACGGCCTCGCAGGCTTCGTCGGGCTTCTCCGACAGGAACTTGTCGCGGTGTTCTTCATGGCCGCCGTCGCCTCGATAGGCGGCTTCCTCGATGCGGAAGTCCGGGCCAATCTCGTCTTGCAGCCGCAGCTCCCAGGCCCAGGCCCGCGCCGCGTGATATTTCCAGAAGCAGCCGTGAGCGACGCCCAGCGAGGGGTCGGCTTGGCACTTCTTGTCGACGCGCGTGGGCCAGTAGCGCATCGCCAGATGCGACCAGTCGTAATCCTTCTTGCCTTTCGCCGTGGCCAGTTCCTTCCACCACTTCTTCGGATCTTTCCATTGCGGTTCGAGCAACGGCCAGAGTGCGGCGCTGTTGATCATCACGCCGTCGTCGAGATCCGGATCGTAGCGGGCGTCGGTTTCCCGTTCGGGTTTCTTGGGATCGGGCGGTGCCGGGCCACGCTCGGCACATTGCTCGACGTTCGCGATGAACTCGACCAGCTCCTCGCGCCAGCCTTTGACTTGAGCAAACCGCCGCTCGGCCGCGGTGGCGGCTTTCTTGTCGGCTCCGTCGCGGGCGCTGCGCAGGTCGGCCAGTTCGCCGTCGAGCCGCGTGAGGGCGGGTTGCAGGTGATCGGCCAGCAACACGCGCAGCGTCGATGCCTTCCAGCGATGAATGTTGATCCAGGCGACGAACGTCTTCTTGGCGGACGAGAGCGGCCAGTGAATCGGGCGGTTCTCGTACATCTGGCGATGCACGTCGGCAAAGAATTTTTCCCGCAGCCAATCGCGGACGGAAACGCTTTTCTTGCCGGCCAAGATCGCCGCGCCGTATTCGTTCCATTGGGTGTGAATGATTTGTGCCGCCGGATGACCGAGCGAGTCGCGGAGATCGGAATCGGTCAGTGTGCCGTTGAGGAACAGGATGCCGTGCGGGAGGGCGTCAAAGTAGCCGTCACGCTCCGCGTGACGAGCCTTAACGGACGATGCATTATGTGTAGTCAACGTACGCTCGGCGGCGCGATCTGGCGGCGTGCTAGGCTCATCACGCGGAGCGTGATGGCTACTTTGGCCCGACCCCGGATCAAGAATCCCTTCGCCGTCGGCACCGAAGCGGCCGAGGGCGACGCCGAGGGCGAAGCTGAGATGATCGGTGGGCGGCTCGGGGTCGAGCTGTTCGACGTACTCGGGCAGCGGCGAGTTCTCGGGGCGATCCACGGCGACCTGCGCCCACGCCTGAGCATAACGCCAAGGCGACGGCCCCGGCTGCCTGAACTCGACCGATGGCTCGCGGTGTGATTCGTGGATCGTGAAGGCTGCTTCCACTTGAGCGAAGATTTCGTCCGCGTTCGCGATCGGGAAGAGCGGCAGGCGGTTGACGTCGCCCACTTGAAAGTTCACCGTTGGGTTCAACGCGCTCAAGACGTCTGAAACGAGGGTGAGATTCATCGCACAAAGCGATCCGTCTAAATCGGTCGGAAATACCGCACAACCGGCGTCTCCGATTATGGACTCTACGCGGTGGCGTCTAGCCGAGAACTCATTTCCAATCTTGGGGCAAGAAATCCCGAGTTGAAAATAGAATTCTTGGTTGCGCGGATAAGAGGCCGCATAATTGAGAATCTCAGTTCCACAGGCTGCCCAGCGGACAACATCGTCAAGTGGTTCAAGCCACCGTTTTCCGGCTGGCTCTTTAACATACGGAACCCACACGGTTGTTGGCGTAATGGGTAGAACAACCTCCCACGGACGTCGAAGGAATCTTGTGTCATTTGACGTTTGAAAACCGGCTCGTGCCGGACATACAGCCGAGATTTTGGGTGCCTCCAAATATCTCTTGAGGAGGCTCTTTGCCCACCAATAAACCAGCGGCCACTCCGGCACGACCTTCAGCGCGGCGGGATCGAAGTCGTAGCGGCCACGATGAACGAGAACGGCGGCCCGCTTCAGAAAAGTCCGATCACGACTCCAATACTTTTCGCCCGGTGCGGTTGGTTGAATCGCTGCTGCCGAAACCTGACTTGGAACCGAACGCCGAATTACGGCGAGACACACCGAAATGAGCTGCGACGTGTCCATCGACTCAAAT
This sequence comes from Planctomycetota bacterium, assembly GCA_963204995.1. GTDB lineage: Bacteria > Planctomycetota > Planctomycetia > Pirellulales > Pirellulaceae. The sequence continues at coordinate 4,829 of CAUJKL010000498.1, forward strand.
GCGCCCTTGTCGAAATCGCCGATCGCCCGCAGGTCATACGTGCCGAGCAACCGCTCGCGTAGATCCGAGAACTGCTTAATAAACATCCAGTTCCGCATTGTCAGCATCGACGATACGCCACCTTCGCGCACCAGTTCCAGCCCGCGCAGCAGGAACGATGCAAACAGGTCGGCCTTGCCAAACGCGTAGTGCTGTTCGACGTACTCCGACGCCGCCATCTTCGACGTGCCCTGATACGGCGGGTTGGCTACGACCAGGTCATACGATCCCTCGCGCACCATCCGCACGAAGCGGACACCGGCGGCCAGTTGCTCGCCGCGCAACCGCAAGCCGAGTTCCTGGGCGCTGGTGTGGCGGCTGAGGAACGACTCGAGGGCCGATAGCAGGTTCACCTCCATCCGCTCGCGCGGGAAGTGGAGCTTTTTTTGCTCGATG
>CAUJKL010000499.1 GCA_963204995.1 Planctomycetota bacterium
GAGTGCGACGATTCATCGCCGCTTTGGTATTTTTCGACTCGGAGCCAATTATTCGCTATCCAATGTAAGTTGCGGTGATGCTGAAAAAGTGCTTCGCACTGGAGAGCAAAGCGGTGACAAGTCACCGCAGTCCAAAAAAAATGCAAAACTTGAACTTAGCTTTGTGCCTGGCCCACGGAAAGTAGCGGCGACGGGCGTCTGGCTGTTTTGACTTCGACGCAACGTCTTGTACAATCGAACGTTAGCAGCAAGGCTAACAACTTTTCGGAACAGAGCAATCATGTCGGATGCCGGATTTCTAAAATCTCGGCGAATGAATCGCCCGCCTCGCGGCGTGGCGACGCTAGACTATGTATTGCTGTTGGCGATTGTGTTGCCGGCAGCGGCCTTTGCTTTGTGGGCTAGCCCGCGAATCATGAACTTGGTCTACGAAATGACTTGCGTGCTTGTTTCCTGGCCCTTTATGTAGGCACATGACTGTGACATCGCCCCAGCACAAACCGCACTCTCAAAGTATGAGCACACTCGAATCAACAACTTCCAACGACATGATTTCCACCGCTCCGTCTTTGCGAAAATTGCTCCAACGAATTCACCACGACGAAAAGGGGGGCGTGAGCATCGAGACCATACTGATCATCGCCGCGATCGCGATCCCGATTCTGATCTTCATCATCAAGTTTGGTTGGCCGCGGATCAAGACATGGTTCAACCAAGGCATGCAGGAACTCGAAGGCGGGATGGACGATGCGAAGGGCGTTTAACGAAAGTCGAGCATGGTGATGACGTTGGCTCTTGTCGGATTGCTGCTGGTTTCAACCTTCACCGACATCCGCCAGCACAAAATCTATAACTGGACAACTTATCCCGGCATGATCGCCGCACTTGTGATTAGCGGTGTGGCGACTTGGCTGGGGATGGACACCATTAACGGATCGCAGTCACAAGTCGAAACCCTCGGAGTCACCAACTGGCTCGATAGCGTGTGCGGGCTGCTCGCGTGTGGTGCGATGATGATCGTCTGCTATGTCTTCTTCCCCGGCGGTGTCGGCGGAGGGGATGTGAAGCTGATCGCGATGATCGGCGCGTACCTTGGAGTGATGTCTGGACTGGAGGCGATGTTGTGGACGTTTGTGCTGGGAGGCTGCGCCGCACTTATCTCACTCGTCTGGCGGTTCGGCGCGTGGACTCTTGTGGTCCGTTCGGTTCGAGTTGCGTGGTATCGCTTACGACTTGGTTCGACATTTGAATTGAGCGAGAAAGAGCGCGAGCCCTTGAAGACCGAATTGTTTCTCGCGCCGAGTGCCCTGGTCGGTGTGATTATTGTCAGATTTCAGCTCGTGGAGTTATGTACGTCGGGCTTTCCAGCCTGACGGTCCCAAATGTAGGACGGGTCTCCTGGCCCGTCCGTCCGTCGCATGACGGGCCAGGAGACCCGTCCTACGACACTTGCATAGACTTCCGTATCCCATGACTCGTGAACTAATCATCGCTTGCTCACCCTTTCTCGCCGGGATCGTCGTCTCGGTTGTGGTGCTGCGAGTGTTGATTGGGATCAGCGGCGCTCGCTTCCAGCTGCCGCAACTTCGTCGGCTGCACAGCGACGAGCAGGGAGCCGTGCAGAGTCTCAGCTTCGTACTGACACTTCCCTTGTTCGTGATGATCATGCTGTTTATCGTCCAGCTCAGCCAGTTGACGCTCGGCCGATTGATGGTGGAATATTCGGCATACGCAGCCGCGCGTGCAGCGATCGTCTGGATTCCAGCTTCGTTAGGAGACGACTTCGAGAACGAAAACCGAATCGGCAGCTTTCGGCCAATGCCGACGGCGGCGACGGATGAAGCGGGCAACTCGTTTTCCGTTTACCAAGTGGCCACTGATACGTCGAAGTTCGAGAAGATTCGTCTTGCCGCTGTCTCCGCCGTACTTTCGATCTGTCCGTCGCGTAACACCGGAATCACGATGGACTCGACGAGCCTCGCGATTACCGACTCGTTGGAACACAGTTATCAAGCGATGTCGCCCGCATCGGCTTCGAACTCGCGAATACCAACGCAGCTACGGAACAAGTTGGCGTACGCGCTGCAAAACACTGAGGTTGAGATCGAGGTGCGGCACAAGGATTCAGAACCGGAGCTTGAAGCGGTCGATATCAATGGCACCCCATTCTTCGCTTTCAACGAGTATGGTTGGCAGGACCAGCTAGTTGTCACCGTCTCGCACAACTTTGCCCTATTGCCGGGTCCAGGTCGCTTCCTCGCGAAGTCAACGCCGCGACGGGACGGCGATCCATCGAACTCCCGCGACAATGTAGCCGCTCGAATTCGTCGTGAGAACGGCATCTTCGTGTATCCGATGTCCGCCACCGTGCGGTTAAATAACGAAGGGCAAAGGTCTGTGCTGCCCTATATCCAATCGCTCAACGGCGATCTGCCATTCACCGGCCACCAGAACTAGAAGAACCATCGCAAGACTACTAATGACGAACCGCAATCGCCACAATCTGCTGGTTCCCAAACTCCTGCCTGGGAACCCAATGTTCTCCCGGCTCTGCCGGATCGTGCGAGGCGGAGCCTCGGGGACAGTGCGTTCCCAGGCGGGCGCCTGGGAACGAGTGATGCGCAATACTCGCGGATTGCATCGCGACGAAGGCGGATCGCTCAGTATCGTCTCGGTGTTCGCGTTGATGATGCTGGTCTTGCTGCTGGGCATGGTGATGAACTCGGCGCGCCAAGTCGATCAGAAGGTCAAGCTGCAAAACGCCGCCGATTCGGCGACTTACGCGGGCGGCGTTGTGTTATCTCGCAGCATGAACACGCTGGCCTTTACCAACCATCTGCTCTCTGACGTGTTCGCGCTCACCGCCTATTTCCGCGAAGCTCGCGATCGTAGTTCTGAGAGCCTAACGCCCGAGATTCTCAACAACTGGGAACGCGTCGCGCCCGCGTTTCAAGGCTCCGAGTTTCCGCCCTTCGACCAACTGGGTTACGCCATCGAAGAGAAAGTCCCCGCCGAGCGTGATATAGTTTTCACATTCAGCGAGTGGTCGTATGCCGCCGCACAGATGATGCTGCCAGTGTTCGAAGAGATTCTCGCGCAGCGAATGATCCCCGAGTTTCAACGGTCGCTGACGGAAGTGACTCCCGTCCTCACTCAATTCGCCGCCGATGAAGTTGCTCGACGGCATGGGCAGGCATGGCCCGTCAACACCGAACTGCGTGCGGCGGTGTGGCGGACGAATGTCGATCCGGTGGGCGGGATCGGCGAGATGACGCGACGGACGCTGCCGGTCGTCGATCCGGTGATGGACATCACGCTCGATCAAGATCGTTACTTTCGCACTGCACGAAGTCAACGCGAACAACTTGCTCGCCGGTATCTCCGCGATTGGAACAACGAATCGCTGTACGCCTTCGATGTTTACGGCAAGATGTCCCAGTTTAGTAACTTGTGGCGAATCTTTACCTGCGGCCAACTGACGCGACTGCTGGAAGTCGAGTACCCGGCGACCAACTTGCCGTTTCAAATTCGCGACGAGCGGAACAACATCTCGGACGTGAACACACATCTCGAAAGCGACTTTATGTTCGTCGGTGTTGTCTATCGCCAGCAACTCAATAATATGGCTCCCGGCGTGTTCCGGAATCCAGTTGACGCCGACACACAAGCCTACTCTCAAATCATGATGTTCGTTCCGCGCCGCCGCTTGGTCAAAGTCTATCCCAGCTCGGCGGTGCCTGATTCAGCGACGATTGGTGGAGTACCCGGTGAAAGTGTGCCGCTGCCTGGCCCTCCGACACCCGATGCTCCGCCACCACCGCGAGATCCCGACGAAAACAACGACCAGCCGTGGGTGCTCGTGTATCAGTCTGGAAGTTGGTATCCGCATGACTGGAACCTTATCAATCAGAATTGGGTGGTGCAGCTTGCGCCGGCGACCAGTTCGTCGATCCCGGCGATTCTCAGTACGCCGCCCGAGATTAACGGGGTGACGGGCTTCGACACTCCTGACTTGTCCACATTAAGCGTGGAGGACTTTCGTTGGCTCAGTCATCACTAGAGAATTGGGAATTGGGAATTGGGAATTGGGAATTAGAAAGCAATTGATTCGCCGCCGTCGTGGCCTCGCGCCGTTGGAGTTTGTGCTCTGGTTGCCGGTCTTGCTGTTCGTCATGGCCTTGATGGTGAACTATGGCACGATGGCGACGTGGCGCGTGCGGAGCGAGATCGTCTCGCGTGAGGCGGTTTGGCGTATGCGGTGGCCGCGCAGTGGTGCGAGCGAAGCTCCACCGACTCGACCCTATTGGCCCAGCGACGCAGTGATGACAACGGAGCCAGATACCGCACCTGACTTGCTCGACATTCCCGCGATCGATCATCCGGTTGTTCGTGGCCCGATGCCGAACGGGTTCGTCGTGCGACCGGTCCTCGATCCGACGCGAGGAGCTATCAAGGGCGTCTCCGAGGTGAACCGCCAGTATCCGTTGCTACCCCGCATCGGCAGCTATGCGAGCGGTGATGTTGGTACACCGCTGATCGATCGGCAGTGGAGTTCGGCGATGATGGGTATCCCAAACATGTATCGACGGACATTAGTGCTATACGAGCTGCCGCGAACCGACCCAAGTCTGTCTCGGGCGTTCGGACGAGCGGTTCAAAGCGTGTTGTCCATTCCTCACTTCTCAGCGCTTGCCGTCTTAGATCGCGATGCCGACATTCGCAAGTACACGGGAGGTTACGTCGACTTCCATCCCCGAGTTGGTCGGATGTGTGAGCTTGATCCGCAAGTCGTTTATGATCGCCAGGTCCAACCGCTCGTCGACATTCGCCAAGCCGATGGCGATATCCGGCTCGGCGAGATCAGCCGACTGCCGCGCACGATGACGAACTACTTCCTGGGCATGTATCGAGCGGCCGTTCAACAGATGCAACAAAGGATTCAGGATCTGCAAGATGAACTGAACGGTACGCCGCCGCCGGACGCTCAACGGCAGGCCCAAATACTGGCCGAGATTGCGGCACTCGAAGCCGAGATCGCGATCCTCTTGCCAAAGATCGAACAGCTCGAACACTACCAAGCTCGGCTGCCTCAAATCGAAGACGGTTTGCGATCCGCTGCCTCGGCAGTGATTCCTTAGTTAAAGTTCGTCAGGCTTTCCAGCCTGACTCGTCGGCCTAGAAAGGCTAACGTACAACATGATCGCGGCACGAATTGGAAACTTCGCCACTAATGTGCTTGTATCGGGAGTGATATTGATCGTCGGCCTTGCGTTTGGCCGCGAAATCATTTCCTGGTGGCGAGCCGATGCAGCGTCCGAAACTCCTACGCCGATCACCTCCGTTCTCGGAGAATACAATCCACTCGATAGTTCCGAACGGCAATTGCTAGAGTTTGGTGACTTCCCCTTCGTGCTGAACCGACAAGACTTCTCTGGCGATGCCGATGAAGTCGTCGCGCAACTGCGGACGGCTTGTCGGGTTGCCGTCGGTTCGGCAGCTCCACTCGTTCGCGAGTTCAGTCCTGCCGAGCAACGGATGCTCGCCGCAGCAAGAAAGCTCGCACCCGTCGAAGAGCGCGCGAACCACTGGTCGATCTACCAAATCGACACACCGTTGCCGATGGTCGTCGGGGTACGAAGTTTTGGCTCGCAAGTTGCGACCGCCGAACAGCGCGTGGTATCCTGGGGACTTGCGGTGCCCGACGCGACACCTGAAGGGGAGCCGCAGTCCGAATGGACGCTTTTCACGTACTCGTCTGACACGATAGCCGGCGCGCCGCCCGATCGACTGATTCGGCCCGCGCCGCCCGGTGGGCAGCGAACACTGTCGCTGCGAACCGAACGCAGAGACGCTGTCGTCGGTTACACTGGAACGGGAACCGTCGCGAGTTGGATTAAGTTTTATGATGCCTTATTCGTCGGCCTGCCTGCGCAGCCCAGTGGCGATTGGCAAGTTGATGCGGGCAGTTGGAGACGTCGGTTCGAGACTGCCGAAATGGAATCGGTTGATGTGGTGATTCGCTGCGACGCAGCAAACAACTTGCGTAGCCTCGTCATCACATCGCCCCACGAAACCTCCGCCCGTTGAAGAACTCATTAAAGAGATAAAAGATGAAAGGTGCTTACGGATTGATCTTCGCTGTCTTTTTGGGAGTGTTGGGCGGCGTGTTGAACTGGCTCTACCTCGAAAACAAGACGCGCGACGTGGCTGGTGTTTCGTTCTTGGGAATCGCCGAGGGAGTCTCGGTCGAGCCGGGGCAACCGCTGAGCGGCAGGCATTTCGTCGAGGTCAGAATCCCGGAACGTCACGCCAAGAACCTTCAGGACTTCGTCTACTTGTACGAGGATCGAGTCACGCTGGAAGGCTCGCCAGCCACGCGCAATTACGAAGGCGGCGAACTCGTCTTCCGCGCCGATCACCACACACCTCCCGCGGAATTGAAGCTGGAAGGCAACGAAGAAATGTTTTGGGTGCCGGTGGACAGCCGTTCGTTCGTGCCTTCGCTGGTGAATCCTGGCGATTCGATTACGTTCATCGTGCCGGTATACGTCAATCAACCGTCGCGCGTGTCGACTGGCGCTCCGGCGGCCGACGTTACCGAGGCCGCAGCCGATGCTGTGGCTGGTCCGACGATTGAGATCGGACCGTTCCGAGTGAAGTCGCTGGGCGATCGACTCGGAACATTAGACGTTATGAAAGCGTCGCGGCGGGGCCCGATTCAGGAACGTCAGATTGGCATCGTGGTCGATAACTCGAAGCCCGATGAAGTCGAACGAGCGAAACTGTTGCGAGACCGGTTGGCCACCGGCGACTACCGAAACATTGGCATTATTCTGCACGCCAGAAAGTAGACGACGACAGTCTCGCCGCTGGCTCGCGTTAAACAAAGAAACATCACTGACCTTGCTATGAAAATCTGGTTCAACAAAGTCAACGAAAGCCGCCGCTCGGTCGTCGAACTGGACGTCCAGGAGCTGCATATCGGGCGCGATGCGACGAACGATGTCGTTCTGCGGAGTCCGCTCGTCTCGCGACACCACGCGGTCGTACGGCGAGTTAACGGCAACGGGCAACTCGAACTTGAAAACGTCGGCGTGAACAGCTGTGTCGTCGGCGAGACCGAAGTGCTAGGCGGCGAGCGAGTCACATTCGAGCCTTCGGTCAAGGTCCGGATCTGGCCGTATACGATTAGCTTCGACACCGATCAAGTCACCGCGATCGGTCGCGCCGAATTAGAAGCTCACCTGCGATCCATCGTCGCGGATCTCGAATTGCGAATCCATAAGAAGCTGCTCGAGCGACTCGATCTGTACGACATGGAGACGGCTCGAGGCAGCAACACCGACAACATCCTGCTACTCGAAAACAACATCGAAGACGTTTGCCGCGAGCTGAACGTTTTCGGTAACGAGAACGATGCCTTGATCGAAGAGATCACGGGGCTCAGCCTGCGCGATCATGCGATCAATCAGCTGATTATGGAGACCGGCGACGAAGAGATCTTCGATCTGGCGGTGCTGACGACCAACGAGTTTGACGTCCCAGCGACGTTGGTGCCTGAGCGTGAAACGGAGTTGCACAGCTTGCTGCAATTCGCGCGCGAGAAGCTCAAGTTGGAAGGTTTGCCGGACATCAGCAGCAAGATCCATTGCGTCGAGGAGAAGTTCAACGACGTCTTTCATCTGCTGCGGCCACACTTGCATCAAGAGTTGCGGAAATACATCGTGCTCCGCACTTTGAAGAAGGACTTAAAGGATATCGTCTTCGGGTTTGGTCCCTTGCAGGATCTGCTGCGTGCCCCAACGATCTCCGAAGTGATGGTGGTTCGCAGCGATCAGATCTACGTCGAGCGAGATGGTGTCATCGAGAAGTCGGGGCGACGCTTCATCTCGGAAAAGGTGACGGAGTCGATTATCGAACGCATCGTCGCTCAGGTTGGTCGTCGCATCGACAAAAGCCAGCCGCTGGTCGACGCACGGTTGCCCGACGGGTCACGTGTCAACGCTATTGTCCCGCCGCTCGCGGTTTTCGGGCCGTGCCTGACCATTCGAAAGTTTCCGATTCAACGCTTGAAGATGGACGACTTGATCGACTTCAAGAGCATCACGAAAGCTGCCGCCACCTTTATCCGGGCCTGCGTGATCGATCATCGCAGTGTCCTGATCAGCGGTGGAACAGGTTCGGGCAAGACAACGATGCTGAACGTGCTCAGCAGTTTCATCCCGTACAAGGAACGCGTTATTACGATCGAAGACACCTGCGAATTGCGGTTGCACCAGGAACACGTTGTTTCGTTAGAGAGCAAGCCAGCGAATGTCGAAGGCGTGGGAGCGTACTTGATTCGAGATCTGGTCCGTAATGCCTTGCGAATGCGGCCCGATCGCATCGTCGTCGGCGAATGTCGCGGCGGTGAAGCGCTCGACATGATTCAAGCCATGAACACCGGGCACGCCGGTTCCATGACGACAGTCCATGCCAACAGCGCCGAAGAAGTCATCGAGCGGCTGGAACTGCTGATGCTGATGGGAGCCGAGTTGCCAATGAGTTCGATCCATCGGCAGATCGCATCGGCGGTCGACATTATCGTCCACATCGATCGACTGCCGACCGGAAAGCGAGTCGTCACACAAGTCTCCGAAGTCACGGGCGTGCATCCGCACACCACGGACGTCATGATCACCGACATCTTCAACCGCCGCGATGGGCTGTCCCTTCGCCCCACCGGCTATATGCCGTCATTTGCCGATTCGCTGGTGGAGAAGAACCTGTTGGAGATAGAGTTTTTGTATGGGAATTGAGGAAACACCGCCAGCTTCCGCTCCCCATCCGGCTCGCCCGGATGGAAGCAAAGATTAACAAGTTAGTACGACCACAACACAACAATCGAAGACCCCATCCGCCTTGTGCGGATGGTGAATAAGATTCGCCCCACAATGACAGCGCCCCAACCACTCTACGACATCAACAACGCGAATCCGGCGTACCATCTGCGGTACTCGTGGACTGGCTGGCCATCGGGAGGACCTTTTGCAACCTGCCCATCTGACTTGCTGGATACATTGGACGACGGGTTCCAAAAGGACGGCCTGCGCTTACTGGAACATCGTTGGACTCCCGAACTCGTTCAACTCCTGTTGAGTGCCTCACCGACTATCTCGCCGATGAAGCTCGCTCAGCGTGTGAAAGGCCGACTCGATCACGCCCTTCGTCAAGCGAAGTTGACTCTCTCGTTTAGCAGAAAACTCGCCGTTAGGTCGCTCGGCGAGAATCGTCGCGTCGACGTTGAACGATACATCCAGGAGCAGATACCCCACGAACAGTTCGCAGATCCGAACTTTGAACGGAAACTCAAGTCGTTCAGCATCGTCAACGCCGATGTCGACTTGGCAAAGCCGACGGCATCGGCTCGCGGGCGATACTGGTACAACCTCCACTTGGTTTTGGTTACCGACTTTCGGTATCGCATTTCCGACGTTGATAAGTTGGCGTTGTTGTGCGACACGTGCGGCAGAATTGCAGCGAAGAAAGGGTACGCGATCTCGACATTGTCACTGATGCCGGATCATTTGCACGTCGCATTACGCGGCAACATTGAACATTCTCCGACCGAGATCGGACGCTGTTTTCAAAACAATCTGGCTTATGCCGTCGGGAATCGACTTTGGATGGATGGTTTTTATGTCGGGACTTTTGGTGAGTACAACATGAATGCTGTGCGGAAGTTGTCGCAGGAGAATCTTTCTCACCATCCAGGCGAGCTGGATGGGGCCGGGACGGAGGAGAGTAAGAGCCGTGACTAACTCCTCAATCTTTGCTTCCATCCGGGCAAGCCGGATGGGGAGCCGTAGCGACGAACTTGGCATCTCACAACGAGTTCTATCGACCGGTTCCGCTCTATGAACGCAATCCTCCTGAGCTCGATTACCGGCATGTGCGTCGCTGGGATTGTGTACTTTAATCTCGCCAACTATTCGGCGGCGATTGATTATGTCGAAGCGGATTTGAAGGAACGATTGCGGGCGCTGCGATTTTCGTCGAAGCATATTCGCCGGTGGGTGAATACGTGGCTGGGCATTGTCGCCACGGTGTTCCTGGTGTTATGGATTGGTCTCGACGCCGTTGCCCTGGCTGCTCCCGTAGCGGTCATTATGTGTGCAGGCCCGTGGTATGTCGTCCGCCGAGCGGCACAAGCTCGTCGACAGAAGGTCGAGGATCAACTCGCCGATGCCATGGTGATGTTCTCCAGTGCGATCCGCGCGGGCCTGTCGATTCCGCAGTCGATGGAGCTGCTGGCCTTCGAATGCCCCAAACCGATCAGCCAAGAGTTTCACCAGATCGTCGGCGAGTACAAGCTTGGCAAGCCACTGGAACGAACACTCATCGAGGCCAAAGAGCGGCTAAAAAGCGAGAACTTCATACTTTTTGCCGCCGCACTGCTGGCCAGTCGCGAAAGTGGCGGGCGGTTGAACGAGACGGTTGAACGGATTTCGCAGTCGGTCGTCGAACTACAGCGGCTGGAGCGAAAGGTGGTTTCCGAGACGGCTCAGGCGCGCAAGTCCGCCGTCTACATGGCAATCGTTCCCGCGGTGTTGTTGCTCGTCGATGCTTTTATTGACCCCGTGAACACCGAGAGGCTGTTCACGACGGTACCGGGACAGATGATTTTGTCCACGTCGCTGGTATTGAATTTGGTGGCCTACCTGTGGGCGCTGAAGATCTTGAACGCGGATATCTGACATGATCCTGTTGCTGGCTGAAATCGAACCGTTTGCCGCTGCGGCTACCGCCGTGGTCGGAGCGTTCGTCGGCATGAGCGTCTGGTGGGTCGTTGCCGCGCTCACGACCGAGGATCTCGAACAAGACGCCGAGTGGCGATATGACGTGAGTCGAATAAACGCTCTGCGTCGCCTCGACCCGCTGTATCGCCTGTTCCAACCGTTGATTCGCGTCTTTGCAAAGCTGAACCGCGCCGCGTTCTCGAATTCCTTGCCCGAAGTCTACCGCGAGATCCAAGCGGCGGGGCTGCCTCGCTTTTGGTTGCCAGAGGAGTATCTCGGTCGTTGCGAATTGCTCGCGCTGCTGATGGCTCCGGCCTATTTCTTTGCGTGCATCAACTTCATGGGCATCGCCGGGAGTGTGACGGCAATGATGCTGACCCTCATCACCGCGTGGCTGCTGCGACGCCGCTTATCGAAACAAGCGAAGCAACGGCTCGTGGTGATCAAGCGGCGGTTGCCTTTCTTTCTCGATCTGCTGACATTACTGATGGAAGCGGGCGCCAGTTTCTTGGACTCGCTGAAACAAGCGGTTCGGGAATTCGAAGGCCATCCGGTATCGATCGAGTTTGGACGAGTGCTAACCGACATGAACATGGGCAAGGCACGAACCGAAGCGTTCGACAACGTGCGCAAGCGGCTGAACGACGAAGAGATGGGTGCCATTATCGGCTCGATCATTCAAAGCGAAGAGCTAGGCACGCCCCTGTCGCACATCTTCCGCACGCAGGCCGATCTGTTGCGGGTGAAACGCAGTCAACGGGCCGAAACGCTGGCGGGAGAAGCGAGCGTGAACATGTTGCTGCCCGGTGTCCTCGTGATGGCGGCAGCCGTGTTGATTATCCTGGGACCATTCGCCTTGAACTATCTCATGTTTGGCGTCGATTTTTAGATACACATGGTGCCGCTAAACAATGAAACCGAAAGTGTACGTCGAAACTACGGTCATCAGCTATTTGACCGCGTGGCCGTCTCGTGACGTGGTCATCGCGGGCCATCAGCAGATCACTCGAGACTGGTGGCAGACGGCAGCCGATCGATTCGAACTCGTCGCCTCAGAACTTGTCCTGAACGAAGCCGCCGCTGGCGATCCAGATGCGGCACGGGACCGCCTCGCCGCCCTTGCAACTGTAACTCTCCTGGACGCCGGTGACCGGGCACTCGATTTGGCAACCCAGTTGGTCGAATCCGGAGCGATACCGGAGAAGTCTGTGGAAGACGCGGTGCATATTGCCATCGCGGTTACGAATGGCGTTGAGTTTCTGGTAACATGGAATTGTCGTCACATTGCCAACGCGACGATGCGTTCGCAGATCGAGCTCGCCTGCCGTAATGCCGGATTCGAACCGGCGATCATCTGCACTCCCGATGAACTCATGGAACCTGAGAATGAAAACGACTGATCCAATCGTCGCCGAGGTTCGGGCGGTACGCGACCAACATGCGTCCGCACTTGCCTATGACCTCAAAGCGATCTTTCGAGACATCAAAGCAAAACAGCGAGCATCCGGACGTGAATATGTGCGGTATCCTGCGCGTCCGGTCGTGGTAACACCTGCCGCAGTGTCAAACCAATAACGGCGTAACACATGCCAGTCGCTGTTCATTGCCCAACCTGCGGACAAGAGCTTGTCGCGCCCGATGAGTTGATCGGCCAAGTCGCGGCCTGTCCCGGTTGCAATGCGCAGTTTCCGATTTCCGATCCCGGCAACGGCAAGCGAGCGACGCCACCACCTCCTCCACCTCCACCGGCGGGACAACGACCTGCACCTCAGTCATCGCAGCCGTCTGACGCTGCTCCGCCTGCTACGGCAAAGCAACATGCCCGAACACTTCCTTCGTCCGACGCCTATTTCCCTCCGGGCAAAGCACCAGCGTCAAAACCGGTGCCAACACCTACCACTGCTGCGCCCGAACCCGTGCAACGACCCGCCCGCCCTAAGCCACAGGCAGCACCGGCGGCCGCTTTGCCGCGAGCCGCTCAGCCGGCGAGATTCATCGCTGGCGAGTCGACCGATACGGCGATCGAATTAGGCCACGACGGCCAGTTGCCGGTGTTGGTGTTGACCGAAGGGAACACCGTCGCGGCAACCGATGCCGACGGACAGAAATCGAATCCACTGCTGTTGGTCGGTGTGCTCTGCTTCAGTCTGCTCGCATCGCTTTCGATGCTGCTGCTCGATACGACCAGCTACCGAGCCGAACCGGACGGCAAGCAGGAATCGCGGACTCAGATCGAGGCCTACTACGTCAAAGGCAATCCGCTGCGCGAGCCGTACCAAGCCCATTTGGCTGCCGCGTTGCAAGCTCATCACAAAGGCGACTATGCTCAAGAGCGGGCGCAATACAAACAAGTGTTGAAGATGTTGCGCGAAGAAAACAAGAACGCATACACTGGCATTACAGGTCGAGTGAGCGCGCCCTCGCCACCGAACGACGAACACCTCGACTCCCTTCTCCGCACCTTGCTGCGCTAGACATCATGAACCGTTCTGATCGATATCAAGTCATTGACACGATCGCGAAGGGAGACTTCGCCACCGTCTATCGCGGTCGCGATCACGAACTGAGCCGCGATGTCGCGATCAAGCAGATCCATCAGCAGTATCTGGAAGATCCGCGGCAACTCGATCGTTATTGGCAAGAAGCACAGCTCCTCGCGTCGCTCGAACATCCGAACATCATGACGATTTATGACGTCGTGCGGGAACGAGGCTGGTTGATTCTGGAGCTGGCTCAAGGAAGTTTGCCACAGCTGCTGGGCGGACGTGGCATCGACATCAAGGATCTGCGGCTGGCTTTGAACTACACGTTGCATGCCCTCAAGTTCATGCACGAGCACGGCATCATCCACGGGGATGTAAAGCCCAGCAATCTGCTCGTCGATCGCAACGCCCGCGTGAAGTTGGGCGACTTTGGCATCGCTCGACGCCTGGCCGGTGACGATGGTAGCGTCGTGAAAGGGACCACGAAATACATGGCTCCCGAAGTCGTCTCCGACCAGTTCGGTGCGGTCGGCCCACACAGCGATTTGTACTCGCTTGGCTTCACCGCGTTCCATTTGATGTGCGGCGAGCACTTCGAGACCTTGTTCCCTGGCTTGAACATGTACGGCCGCGACCAGCAGATTGCCTGGATGATGTGGCACTCGGCACCCGATCGCCGCTTGCCAGAAATCTCCCGGACGCTGGACGGTGTTCCGCCGGATCTAGCTCACATCATTCAACGGCTCGTCGAGAAAGACCCTGCCAAACGTTATCGAACCGCGAGCGAAGTGCTGGCAGATCTCAGCACGGAAGGCGAGGCACCGCCCGCGAGCAACCTGGCGGCAGAAGAGGAGGCCGAACGCGAAGCGGCTCAAGCAAAACGAAAACGAACTCTCGCGATTGCCGCCGCATCGTGCAGCATCATGCTGAGCGTCGCGATGCTCTTCATGCCGAATCACGAGCCGCCTAAGCCAGTGGCGAAGAAGGCGGCTGTGTTACAACCGGCCGAAGGCCAAATCGCTCAACTCGATCCCGAACGCAGTCAATTCTTTATCACACCCGCTGCGGGCGGCAGCGCACTCGGTATCGTCGTCGATCCGCAAGTGGATCGATTGTTTATCAATGGCGAACGCGCCTCGCTGGCGGATCTGCTGAAAGACGATCGCGTGCATATCGACTATCTGACAGGCGGCGCGGGGCCGTTCATGGAGATCTATGCGACTCGCGCACTGGCGACGACGAACAGCGGAGTGCTGCGCTCGGTGGACACTTCGTCCGCGTCGTTGACTTTCGAAACGCCCGACGGCAGCGAACTGGTCGTTCACACAAACGATCTCACGAAGTACACGCTGAACAACCAAACATCACGGCTGTCGCTGCTTCGCCCGGAAGATCGCTTTGTGATCGAACATCGAGCTACCGACGACGGCAACCAGCTCGCACTCCGCGTCACAGCCCTGCGAACATTGTCGCTGTCCGGCACACTTGTCCGCGCGAATGATAAGGAAGTCGCGGTTCAGGCGGACGCTGCCAACACGCAATCTGCGAGTGCCGAAAAAACGATTGGCATTGCCGGCGATTGTGCGATCACACTGAACGGTGCCACGCATCAAGACGCGAGACCGTTGTCGCCGTTCGATCTGCGTGCCACCGATCGTGTGACCCTGGAGTACGACGTCGCGGTACATCGCATCGAAGCCTTCCGGGACGTGACCGAATCGGGTGTTGTGGCAACCGTCGATTACAACAAACGCTCGTTTACAGTAACGCGAGATGGAACTGGCGCGACGGCGATGTTTGTCCTGGGTGCGGGCTGTCGCATATTGATCGACAGCGAGCCCGTCGACCTGTACTTTCTGCGGCCCGGAGATCGTGTGACGGTGCAACGCAAGTCGCCCGATCCGGTGAATCGTGAAGCCGCTCAAGTCGCCATCGTCCCTCAGCCCGATCCACGCACCTGGGCGATCGTGATCAATTACGAGACGTACGACAACCCGGAACTGCCACCGATTCAGTACGGCGAAGCAGATGGTGCGGCATTGCTCGACACACTTCGCACTCGCTATCGCGTGCCCGAAGATCAGCTGCTTCACGAGCAGGATGCCACGCGACTGGCCTTGGAAGGAGCCATCACCCGCTTTCTGACGCGAGTCCCAGCTGGCAGCCAGTTGCTGGTGTACTACTTGGGGCACGGCTATCTCAATGAACAGGGAACCGGTTACCTCGTGCCACAAGGATTCGATGCGCGCCGAGTTGACTCAACCGGCCTGGCGGTTCGCTGGTTGATCGAGCAGGTCGAACAGTGTCTCGCGAACGAGAAGATCATTCTATTAGACACGGGACAAGTTGCTGGTGCCGAGTCACCCATCAAGCAAGCGTCGGCGGTTGAATTGGCCGAGTCGGTCAAGGAGACACCGCGCCGCCCGGTTTCGACATCCGCGATCGTGATCGCCAGTTCCGATCGAGGCCAAACTTCTGCCAAGTTAGATGATCGAGGCCGTGGTGCCTTCTCGGTCTGCGTGGAAGATGCCTTCGCTGGAGAGGCGGACATCAATCGCAATCACCGCCTCGATGCGAATGAGCTATTTAGCTTCGTCGATCGCAAGCTGCACGAAGTCGCGGCAAACTCGCCGCAAACTCCGAAACTCTTTCTGCCGGATGCGACCCCCGCGCGTCTGTCAGCGGAAGCGAAACTCGCCGTCATCCGCGTGTTGGCTGCTCTGCAGGGGCGGATCGACGATCAGCTGACAATCGACTTCAACCGCGCCAAGCAACTGACGGCTGGCCAACCGGACGCCGATCTCGCCTTTGGACTTGTGCAGATGAAAGGAAATCGGACGCGAGCGGCCCTGCAAGCTCTCAACGAAGTCCGCTTGCATCATCCCAACGCCTGCGTCGCCTATCATGCACTGGCTTGGAAATCCTTTTGGGAGGGTGATTACAAGGATGGGCTGCTGCAACTGGAACAACTAGCGAAGCATCTTCCCAGCGCCGGCGATGCCAACGAACAACGCTATACGAATCATGCTCTCGAGTTTGCGGGGCGAGTAACGGCTTACGCCGAGCTGGTCAAACGCGAGATCAATCAAAACGATCTGCAAAAGCTCCGCCAAGCGATCGCCGACCGAGGCGACGCATCGAAGGAAGCCTATCGTGTGGGGTACTTCGCGGTTCGCGAGATGCTCGACAGCCTCACTCGCCAAATCGCCGTCGAATCCGACGCACAGAAGAAAGTTGTGTTGGAACGCGACCGCGGCCGGATCAGCTACTTCGTCGAGATGAACTACGACGAAGCCGAGGCGTTCTTGCGCACTGGCCTGGATCGGTAGGGCCGTTGAGCTACTCCAGCGAGCGACACTCGAAGCCGACGACGTAACCGCCTTCGTCACGCGGCTCGATGTGCCTGATGCAACCTCGTAGCACCTGACCGGCGTAGACCATGTCGACTTCGGCACCGTTGTCGAGTCCTCGCACGTCATCGAGATAAAGCCCGAGGCCACCCAACGATTCGTCGTGGACATAGGCAAGTCGCTCTTCGCCGGGGACGCTCCAGATCACGACTTCTTCCACGCCAAACTCACGTTCAAAGCGAGTGGACTGCCTCAGATCGGTGAGAATCGTGTAGGGGTGTTCGGACATCATGGGTTTCTCTCCTTTTTATTCGGGCCAGAGTCGGCTCCTTGGAAAGGATAGGTTATCTGTGCCGCTCCAACTTCGCCGCTCTGCGGTTTGTGGACTCATACCGAATTATCGGCACAACAGGCTTGATCGCCACAATTGAATCAGTGACGGTTGAAAGGCGTTTGAACTTCTGCGGGGGATCGGGGATTGCGAGCAAGCTATACACGAGCCTTTCCAGGCTGCCCCCGGGACGTCACCGGCAGCCCATTTGTTTTCGTTCAGGTTTCGTATTTGAACACTTCGTCGACCATACACGTCTTCAGAGAGTTGCTGGCGCGCTTCATGGCTCGTCGCTCGTCAACTTCACCTTCGGGTGCCACAAATCCGAACGATGCGAGAGCATTCAGGCTAACGTTTCCATCGATACATAAGTTTCAGTGGAACGTCGTCGCTGTAGTAGGCCAACGCAACAATCGTGAATCCGAATCCGATGAGCACAATCGCAAGCGTGGCACAAACGTCTCCCGTGCATGCAAAAGTTCGTTGGGGTTCGGCGAGACCGCCCCGCCACCTGAGCGAACTTGAGGCAACACATCACATCGACCACGCCACGCCAATCATTTTCATTCCGTTGCCGGCAGGCATCGTCCAGCACCGCCCCTTTCGTCCGCGCACTCATTCCACGTTGGACGTCGCCACAGCGAGCTCGTCCGAAGCTCGCGCGGATGTCGGAGCCACCAACAAATCATCCGTACCGTTGCGGATCGGAAACGCACCCGTTGCAGATCGCAGCACACCGTTGCCACAAGCCATTGGCAATGGCATCGCGCTGCGCGACGGGAAGCAACCTGGCACGTCAGAGATCCCACGCCAAACCGGCCTCTCAGGAGCGATATGACAAAAAGATGGAGGGCAAAAAGATAGGAGCACTCCGAGAGGACGTCGGCAACGCCTCCGATGTCTTGGTCATCCATCTTCTTCCTCGCTTTCCGATGGTTCGTCGTCTTCGGGCAGATCGTAAATCGAAAGATCGGGTTCATCCGTGAGACAACCTTCCCGATAGGCGGGACGCTGGCGGGTGGGTGGCACTGCTGGCTTGTCCAGCAGTGCTGTCCGACGTACGGCGAATAGGTCTTCGTAGTGTTTCACGGTCTTGCAGTGCGGCATGTTTTTATTGTCTGAGATCGGCACTGCTGGGCAAGCCAGCAGTGGCACCCGGCGCCCGGCGTCCCCTTATTCCCGTCCTTTTCTGGATCGACCATCATTCAAAGACGCCTGACCCCTTTGATTCCTGTGACCCCTTTGATTCGACTGCATAGCGCGCTCATGACTGGAAACAATCAGAATTTGTCGCGTGTCCAAATTGCAATCGCCGGGACGAGACGGGCAACTACTTGGCTCGATCTAACAGCGGAACGGCGGCAGTGCCTTCCGCGATGTTCTCGAACGCGTGAACCGGCATGACCATGATTTTGCCATCACCCATTCTGCCCGTGCGTGCGACTTCGACGATCATCCGGACGATCTCGTCCACTCGCGCATCATCGACCCACACGGCGATCTCGACTTTGGGCAGGAACGCCATCGAGTATTCGCTGTCGCCGTACTCGTCGAGATAACTCTTCTGCCGACCGTAACCTTTGACTTCGCGCACCGTAACGGCTTCCAACGGCGCTCGTTTGAGTCGATCGAGTACCTTCTCGGCCAAGAACGGTTTGACGACGGCTACGATTTCTTTCACGGGGCACAGCGTAGACCGGAATTCATTCCGGCCTTTAAGAGTTGATTGATTCCACACATCAGGGATGCCTTCGCCGCACAAAGACACCAAGAACAAAACACAGAGAACGGAATCAATTCCGTTCTACGGCTTAGCTAAAGAAGTTTTCGCCGAACAGATTCACTTCCGGACCACTCTCAACTTCGATGTCGCCATTGATCTGTGTCATGCAAGCCAACCGCATGTTGTCTTCATGGCCGATGAATGCCAAGCACGGAATCGGATCGGGCGGAAAACCTGGCGTTTTGAAGCGGAGCAGTTCCCGCTTCGTGAGCTTATTCGTGTTCTGGATGCCAGCAGTAATCAGCACGCGGCAGGTGCCGCACAGGCCAAAGCCCTTGCAGTTCATATACTTATTGATACTCGCCCCGTAGCCGTTCACGCCGCAATTCAGGTTAATCCCCGCCTTGACGGCCTCTTCACGAAGATAGGCCCCGACGGGAACCTCGATTTCTTTGTTTTCTTTGGTGAATTTAACGATTGGCATAAGTCAGATCTGCTGTCAAAAAAGGGCCTAAATCGAATCCAACGAGTCGCTTGTGTTTAGGCATCCTATCCCCAAACAGAACAGAAATCTACCGCGCGGATCGCGGTGCGCGAAGTGACTGGAACGCATGTTTTTGGCGGTCGAACAATGCTGCCGAAGCTTCCCGAACCGTAACCAAGTTCGTCTTGGCATGTTTCCGGTCATCTGATACCGTACTCAGCCTGCGGCAAGGATGCCGAAGCAGGTCCACGAAGCTGGGTTACAACCGAATAATTTGCGCGGAGATATCGTGGCTACATCACGGAGGAGTCGGGAGATGAGCACCGAGGGGAAACAGGATGTTTGTGTCCATATCCGCTGGATGATTCGGCGTGATATGCCTGAAGTACTCGGCATTGAATCGCAAAGTTTCGAGTTCCATTGGTCGGAGGAAGATTTCATTCGTTGCCTCCGTCAGCGAAACTGCATCGGCATGGTCGCGGAATTCGAAGAGCAGGTCGTCGGTTTCATGATCTACGAATTGCATAAGACGCGACTTCATGTCTTGAACTTTGCCGTCAATCCGAAGTTCCGTCGGCGGGCCGTCGGGCAAGCGATGATGAGCAAGCTGGTGAGCAAACTGTCGCATCAGCGGCGCAACCGCATCCTGCTCGAAGTCCGCGAGACGAATCTCGCCGCACAACTGTTCTTTCGGAAGATTGGCTTCCGGGCCGTATCCGTGCTGCGAGACTTCTACGACGATACGACCGAAGACGCTTACCTGATGCAATTCACCTATCAACCAGCGGACGCCGAAGAGGCCATGCCGGTGAACCGTATCACGCGTTTGGCAGGCTAGGCCCACAACCGACCGTAGAAGCTGCGATGACGCACGAGACGCTGGCGATACTTTTCTTGTTGACCTGTCTCGCTGCGCCATTTGTTTGGGCAGGCATCGCTCTCTCGCGGAGCCGTTTGACGTTTCCACAAGGCGTGCTGTGGATTATTGCGTTATTGTTCGTTCGCCTGTTGTGGCGCGCCCATCTACCTCGACACATGCCTGCGGGCTCCGAGAAGGGTGCCGTTGTCATCTGCAACCATCGCAGCAGTATCGATCCGTTCTTCCTGCAAGTTTGCTGCGATCGGCCCATGCATTGGATGGTGGCGCGCGAGTATTGCGAGCACTGGGCGTTCGGTTGGTTCTTGCGAACGTGCGAAGTGATTTCCGTCAGCCGCAGCGGTAGCGACATGGCCGCCACGCGAGCCGCCATTCGCTATGCACAGCGAGGTGACTTGATCAGCATGTTTCCGGAAGGCCGCATCAACATGACGGAGCAGCTAATGTTGCCCGTCCGCCCGGGAGCGATCATGGTGGCGTTACGTGCCCGCGCCCCCTTGGTGCCTTGTTATATCGCGGGTGCGCCTTACGGCGGAACGGCAGCGAGCCCTTTCTTCATGTCGGCCCGCGTTCGTTTGCAGTTTGGCGAAGTGATCGATCTCTCGCCGTATTACGACCAGGAACAAAACGATGCGTTGGTCAAGGAGTTGATGACCCGAGTCGTGAAAGCCATTGCGAAACTCGCCGGGCAGGACGACTTTCAGCCTGAATTCGCAGGTCGAAAATGGAAGCCAACCGACGAAGAAATTCAAGCTGGACTCGACAATCTCAATCGCCGCGAGCATTAAACAACGGATCCAGTGACGCCATCTCGGATCGCAAACGCTCTTTGACGTCGGCGATCGTCTTTCCTTTCGCGAACACCGTGACAATCGGTTCGCCTTCGCGGATGCTTGTCCCTGGCCCCGGAATGTCTGCGATGATTGGATCGGCATCTGCTCTGTTCTTTGCACACAGTGCTCGTTCCAGTCTCGCATCGATGACGAGTTCGCGACTTGCATAGACAACGGCCTTGCCATGTCGCTCCATTGTATTGTCTGGCAAGTTGTTGGATACGAGTTGCGGAAGTTCTCCATGACGGCATGCGGCCACGTGCCAGCCGATCGTCGAAATGTTCAGCGCTCGTTCGAGCAGTTCAACCGACGCCGTATATCGCGGGTTAACTTCAACGGGCCATACCTCGTCGGCGTTGATAATCGCATCGACGCCGAACAGGCCCTGAACTTGAAAGCTGCTGGCGATGCACTCGCCGATCTTGGTGAGTGCCTGAAATTGTTGTGGCGTGAGAACGAGAGGCCCCACGGATCCGACATACTGAAACTCGCGAGCCCCACCCCAGGACGGGCCGAGCAATTGCTCAGTGGCCCCCACGAAGGCCGCACCGCCTCTCGCCCCTACGAAAGTGACGCCGATGGAATGGCCAGGAATGAACTGCTGAAAATACTTCGAATTGCTGGGCTCGAACCTTCCGGCTTCCCTCGGACCAAACCGTTCGACGCCGAAACCTCCGGCTGCGCGGAGTGGCTTCATAAGCCAATCGCCACCAGCAGGCGTTTCATCGGCTCGGCTCAGAGCCGGAGTTTGCAGGCCCGCCTTCTGAAGCGCAGCAGCGACACACCACGGGTTGCGAACTTGCTGGAGTGGCGTACCGCTGTTGCCCAGCAGCGTTCGATCCCTGGCAAGTTGCTCGATCACTTCGGGAGCATTCTCGAGCGAGCCCGTGTACATCCAATCAGCCTGGGGCATCTTTCGGGCCAACTGAGGCAAATTACGCAGTTCGTCGTACTGCTGTAACTTACGACAAATGTCCCGCAAGTCGGTATCAGCGAAGCGGTCAATAGCCAGCGGCGCGAACCCCGCCCTTCGCGCCGACATCGCGGCCGCTCGCACACTCCCCCCGACGATCAAAAGCGGTTCATTCATCGCCCGACCGCCGTGGCTGAGCGGGGAGTTGCAATCAACAGGTGGTTTGGTAAGTTCATCGGTTCCAAGCGTTTGCAAAAAGTAACTCACAAAGATTCTATCAGCTACACGGAGAATGATTCATGTCGATGTACATTGGCGAAGCACTGGCAGGTGATGGCAACGAGATTGCTCATATTGACTTGTTGATCGGCAGCAAAGATGGTCCTGTCGGCAACGCATTCGCAAACGCACTTGCACGTCAGAGTGAAGGACACTCGAACTTGCTGGCCGTTCTCACACCAAACCTCGCCGTCAAGCCTGCGACCGTCATGATCACCAAGGTCACGATCAAAGGCATGACCCAAGCCGTGCAAATGTTTGGCCCTGCCCAAGCAGCAGTTGCCAAGGCCGTCGCCGATGCCGTTGGTGAAGGCATCCTGCCGAAGGATCAATGCGAGGATCTTGTCATCGTCTGCGGCGTGTTCATTCACCCCGCCGCCTCCGACAACAAGAAGATCTACGATTACAACTACGAAGCAACCAAGCAAGCAATCGCCAACGCGATGGCCGGCAAGCCGAGCGCCGACGAAATGTTGGCCGGCAAGGATTCCGAGCATCCGTTCAAGGGATTCTAGGGATTCTCGGGTTTGTTATTGAACTCGCAGTAGGAGTCGGGAGACTTCTGCTACTGGTATTAGACCACCAATTGCCCATCGTTCGTGCCAGTCGCGGCGGTGGGCTTTTCTTTGTAGGTGAGACATGACGAAGCCGAAAATCCTCGTCCAACTCGACGGAGACGAGCACGCCAGTATTTTTGATGCCGTCGTTGCCGTGGATGCTGAAATTGACCACTTGCTCCAGTACCATTCGGTCGAAGCGGGACAAGTCCGCGACCTCGTTCACGGTGCCATGTTCACTCGCGGACCACAAGACTTGCACAACACGGCCATCTTTATCGGCGGGGCCAATGTCTCGCACGGCGAGAGCTTGTTGCGTACGGCGACCGGTTGTTTCTTCGGGCCAATGCGTGTCTCGGTGATGCTGGATGCGAATGGAGCCAACACCACGGCTGCGGCAGCTGTCCTGGCCGCCGCCCGCCACGTCGACCTCGCACAGAGCGAAGCCCTCGTACTTGCCGGAACCGGTCCTGTCGGGCAACGCGTCGTGAGATTGTTAGCACGCGCCGGATGTAAGGTTCGAGTCGCCTCGCGGAGTGCGGATCGCGCGTCAGTTACATGCGAGCAGGTACGGGCAATTGTTGCTGGAGCCATGCTGACTCCCTTGGCGACGAGCAACGCCAGCGAAACGGCCGTGGCCCTTGACGGCGTGAACATCGTAATCGCTGCCGGCGCGGCCGGTATCGAGTTGTTATCGGCAGAGACTCGCGCCGCCTGCTCTTCGTTGCGAGTTGCCGTCGACCTGAACGCGGTTCCGCCGCTGGGCATCGGCGGCGTGGCAGTGACCGATAAAGCGGTCGAACTCGCAGGTGTGATCTGCTATGGAGCCATTGGCGTGGGCGGGACCAAGATGAAGATCCACACAGCGGCCCTTAAAAAGCTCTTCACGGTAAACAACTTGGTTCTCGACGCGGAAGAGATCTACGAGATCGGACGCGAGTTGGAATCCGGCTCGTAGGCGGGCGGGTGGCTGTGGCGGAGTCTTCGACGCCACGGCTGATTGGAGTTCATGGTAAGCCGGGGCTTCGCGGACTCAGCCCCAGCCACCTCGTTCCATGAA
>CAUJKL010000500.1 GCA_963204995.1 Planctomycetota bacterium
TAGGCCTGAAACGCCTGCGGGAATTCGGCCGGTGCGTAGGTGCGGCCAGCGAATTGGATGACGGGATTGAAACCGGCGGCAAAGACCGTCGCCACGGCCTGAGCCACCGGCCAGCCATCGTCAACGTCCGGAACCGGTCGCAAGTCGAGCTGATTGGTGGTCAGATCGACCTCGACTTCACGCAGGCTCGCGCGCGGATAACGGCCTGGCTCGGGGAATTGTCGCGTACAGGTGCTACCTACCTGGGCTCGGTCACGCACGCGATTCGTCAGATGGGAAACCTCGCCGCGCAAGCCGCAACTTCGCAGTAATTGATCGACTTGCTCCGGCGTTCGGCCGACGAGTTGCGGCACCGACACACCCGAAACCAGCGCGACTGGGCTGCCCGAAGTCAATCGCACTCCGACCGCCGGCGTCTGGCTGAAGACGAAGTCGTTCGGTAAGTGCCCGTCGAGTTTCACTTGGACTTGAATTGGCAACACCTGTATCGCTTCCCTTGCCTGCGTCATGCTTACGCCGATCAAGTTGGGCATCTTCACCACGTGGACGAGCGTATCGACTTGAACGGAAGTTCCAGCACGACGACGTACGAGTTCATCCGCTGGCGGAGACTGTGACCGCACAACAATCTGGTCGACGAGTCGCGGATCGCGCGTTTCAATCTCGCGCGAACTGGTGACCTGCAAACGCAGTCCCCGTGCGGCGACCAGCCGGTTCGCGTCTTCGACGGCCCGCCCTTCGAGCGGAGGTATCCGTTCGCCGGGGACGAGAGTCACAGGCTGATCGGGATTAACCAACTTTCCGGCGGACGGTACTTCGAAGACGAAGCTTCCCGGCGGTTCGCCTGCGGGGGGCGTGCCGCGCAGTCCACGCTGGGCCAATGCGTTCTCGGCATCCTGCCAGGTGCGGCGGGCCAGATTCGGTACTTGTCGGCCGGCGGCGAGTCTGACGACCGTTCCGGGTTTGACGTAAGCGGTCGTCCCGGCGGAAACGGATTCCGCCAGGGCCCGATAGTTCAAAACGCGATCATCCGCGCGGTAATTCTTCGTCTCGACCTCGGCTTTCAGATCGCTGCCCTGAAGTTTCTGCCGAGCCTGAGCGATTGTCGTGGTGGCCGCCCCCAGTTCCGGTAAAGGAACGACCAGTTGGATTTCGACATGCTCGCGACTGCGATCGACGAGTGTGTTCGCTGGCGGCGATTGCGACAGGACCTTGGCCACTGGGAGCCGCGTCGTGACACCGGATTGCTTGAGGTTGAGCCGCAGTTCAGAGAGTAGCTTCCACGTCTCGGCATAAGTTTTCGCTTCGAGTAGTGACTTGCCGGCGAGATCGGGGACTGGGGTCCGCAAACGCGTAAGCCGCACGACACTTCCGACCTCCGCGAGGCTCGCTGCACCTGGGCGATGGTACGGCGGATCTTGTTCTTGGACGACATCCGCCAACACCGGCGATTCCACGCCAGCGCGTTGAAACCCTTCTTTCTCAACCAGCAGCGCCAGCGCATCTTTCAGGTTGAGACCCTCGACTTTGGGTACGGGGCGTCGCACATCGAGCGTCACTTCGCCGCCAAGCTTCAAATAGCCTTCAGCATCGGCATCCGAAGCTTCTTGAGCGGCGACAACGTCACCTGCTTTGTACTCACGTCGAACGAGCGGCTGCGGCACAAACTCTTGCTCTTTCAACGTCTTGATGGCTTGCTGTACCTGCCAGTTCTTGACGTCATGCACCTTGCGGGCAACGTGCAGCGTGACGTGTTGCGTCGGCGCGACCCACGTACCTTCCTGCGGCTGGGTCGAAACGACTTTGTCCGAGCGAAACAGACGGCGGTTACGCTCGACGGCCAACCCGACTTCGCGGATCGAGGCCGCCACCTTGTCAGCCATCTTTCCGCTCAGCCGCGTGGGGACTCGGATCAAGTCCGCCGAACTTGTAACTTTGACAAGTAGCTGGCCCTCTGGAACCTTCACGTCCTGCGCGTCGTTCGCAGTCGTCGTCGGTGACGATTCGTTGGCGCCGCTGGGGCCAGTCGTGATTGGATTGGCGGGCCCACTGGCGTTGGAGTGATTGCTCGAATCCAGTAACTGTGGGATCAGGCCCGCCAACTGTCCGACCCAAGCCGGATCGACCGGTTCCGCAGAGACGACCGCGAACGGGATTTTGGTAATCGGATGCACCTGCACGCTCATCTGGCTGGCCGGGGAATACAGTTGCTGTTGAAAGAACCAGCAGACGAGCCACACCACGATGTCGTCACAGACGATTCCGTTCTGAGAGACGTCCAGCAAAGCCGGATGCAGCCGCCCCGCGGCGTACACGCGCCAAGCCGCCGCCGCTTCGTTCACTTTGTCTTGAGAGATCCCCGCCATGCCGAGATGCTGCGTCGTGATCAACACGATTTCCTCGACGGGCAACGCGAGAGGATCGCCGGACAGGAGCAAGGCATTGGTCAACTCGACCTCATGTTGTTTCACGGCTTCCACGATCGCGAGTCCGAGCGGGCTTTGCGGTTGGCCGTCCTTGAATTCCAACAGGATCGCCTGAATGACGACCCGCAGCAGGACTGCGAGCAGTCGCTGCTCGGACGACGCCGTCGGATCAAGCGACACGCCGATCGCAGGTGGAAATGAAACGATCAACGCGGGGCCCGTTGTGGTCGAAATGAGGCCTGGGTTCATACCGGCGATGCCGCTCATCGCATCCTGCACCGCGCCGTTGCCCGCCACCTGGACAAGTCCCGGCGCGGGGCCAACGTCTTGCAGACCGGAGAACTCGTCCGGGGCCAACCCACCAACGGGAAGATCTGTGGTCAGTCCCTCGGTTCCATTGTTGACCGCTAAGCCCATGCCATTCGGCTCTGGCAAGCCGACATCTTCCAAGACTCCGCCCAGCGAATCCCAGTCGGGAGGAAGTCCATCGTCTGCCAGGGCCGAAGCCAGCGGCGACAACGAATTATCAGCTGGTGCCCACTCCGTCCCGTCGCTTGTCGTTATACCCGCTTGCGGATCGTTGGCGGTCAGGCCGACATAGCCGAGTTGTTCGTTCGTATCGGCGGCGGGAACTTCGGGTAAAGCGATTGCGGGACGGTCGGCGTCGGTCGAATTGAACCAATCAGAACCAGCGGCAATCGGCAGACTAGACTCGGGCGGTCGGACGCCCAACAACAGTTGCCCGCCACGCGGCGCCAGTTCCTCGCTGGCAATGCCTTGCCGTAAGACGACTTCGTCATCCAGTCCGTCCGGCGCAAGTTCGCCGAACGTGCCTAGGTCGATCAACACCGGAACGAGTCCCGCGGCGCGAACCGTCTTCAGTGCCTCGGTGACTTCCGTCAGTTCGACATCCGGCACGGCGACCGTATCGTCGACCACCGAACTCGGAACGTCGGCGGCCCCGAGCGGAGGCAGCCAGGCCAACGACACGAGCCCGACCAACAGCAGCGATCCGCAAGCGATTCCACCAGGACGGCTTGATAGCATTGTCAGACTCATCACATCCTCCCATCACACAGCCAGGGTCAGCGATCGCTCAATTCCGATCGGCGCTGCCGACATCGAACACGTGCGTAAAGCGGCCGATCCTTTCTTGGCCGTAGACGCGTCCGGCAGCCGTCTCGTCCACCAGCCACAGGGGCGTGGTCTTGTACGCGAGGTAGCGCAAATTCTCGCTGCGTGCGACGAGATACACGCGCGAGGCACAAATCCGAAATCCATCTTCCTGGCGAGGCTCGAGCGTCTCACCCGCCTTGATGCTCAGTCCCGGCAGTCGCAGCCACCGTTGTTTGTTGCCTTGTGTCGTGCGGCACACCAGGTCGACGGTCAAGTCCTCGCGAGTCTTGTTTTGCAGGGCGAGTTGCCGTTCGGTGAAGACACGATTTCCTTCGTGAGGTGAAATAACATAGGTGTAAGTCCTCATGTCCTTGTCCACATAAGCCCGCTCGCCGTTCAGCGCCGCGTTGGGTTCGATCAGATAGACGGGCTTCTCTTTGTCATTCGTCCACCGCTCGCCGCTTTCGCTCTCGGCCCAGATGCGCATCCGATCCCCATGTACCGCCGCCCCTAACGAAACACCACCCTTGGGCAAGAATCTGCCCGTCGCCTTGAAGCTCCGCGACATCAGTCTTGTTTCTCCAGCCGGCACCGAGATCTTGTGAGCGCCCGCCGCGTCAGGCGACGCTGGCGACCATTCCCACGTCAGCCGATTGGCGACGACGCGACGCGTGCGGACTTTCGCCCAGACGTTGACCGTTTCCTGAGTGTCGTTACGCACGGTGATCAGACTCTCGACAAATTTCTTGGGACCTTCGATCTCGACTTCAGGAAGGTATCGTTCGATCAGCTTCTGAAGCTCCAGCCGTACTAACTGCTCCGCATTCAAACCGGAAACATCGTTGATTGGCTGGACCTCAATCCGTGCGTTCGGGTTGCTCTGAACTTCACCCTCTTTCAGATCCGCTGGATGTCGCGGCAAGAGCGAAGTGAAGTGAACGGTAGCCGCAGTGACCGTTGCTTCATGCTGACGATCGACGTGCTGGTTCTTGCCCAGGCGGACGCGACTAGAGAGACTGCTGGCCGAGA
>CAUJKL010000501.1 GCA_963204995.1 Planctomycetota bacterium
TCCGAGCTACAGCCGCTGGGAGCGCGACCGAAGTCAACGGCGGCGATGACAGCGACACAGTCAACATCGGCAACCTGGCAAATTCGCTCGACGAGATCCTGGGCGAGATCTGCGTCAACGGCGACAACCACAGCGCAGGGACAGTCGGTCTGACGATCAAGGGTGATACCAACACGCTCGACACGGGCGACATTCTCAACATCAGCGACGCAGGGAGTGTCGCGGCCAATGCTTATACCTTAACCGCCATGACGTTTCAGCGGACTGCGTTGGCGGCTACGAGTACGATCACCTACCTGACGATCGAGACCCTGAACATCGAGACCGGCAGCGGCAGCAACACGGTGACGGTCACCAACACCGCGGCGGCGGTCAACACGACCATCACCACGCAAGACATGGCGGACATCGTCAATGTCACGGATACGGGTGTGGACAGCAACGTGATCATCAACACGGCAGGCGGCGGCGACGCGATCACGATCTCCGACACTGGCATCGACGGCGGCGACGCCAACGCCTTCGGCAGCTTCCTCGAAGTGAATGGAGGTGATGAGATTGCACCGGCAGGCGATTCGATCACGCTGATTGCGAACGGTGTTGCCAGTCGAGTTCGACTAGATGGCGAAGGGGGAGACGACGTGCTGAATGTACGGTCGACGGCGACTGGCAGTCGAACTCAAGTGAATGGCGACGCCGGGAACGACACCATCAACGTCTCCTCGGATGCGCCGACCAATATGGGAAACGTGAATGGAATTGCCGGGGAACTAACGATCGATGGTGGCAACAATGGACCGTCGACTCGCAACATCTACACAGGTGCCGACGTCGGCCAATTGTTTGGATGCCCGGCGACTCCAACTCCTTTAGTATTGCTAGGCCCGGCACCCTTTGCACAAGGCGACACTCTGACAATCTCGGATGCCGGCGAAGCTGTCGCTCACAAGTACATGATCGACGGGGACAGCGTCGTTCGGCGAGACGGCTCGCCAACCTTCGCGACTGTGAGCTTCACCGTCGACTACACCGCGATCGAAGAATTGGAACTGTCCGCGGGTAGCGCAAACGATGTCGTCGAGGTAGACATGGCGGCGGCCGGCTCTCTGCCGTCCGTCGTGGCCTTTGACGGCGGGGGCCAAATGGGTGCCGGTGTGAATGCCGGTGATATGTTCAAGGTGTTCGGTACGGCAGGCGATGACAACATGCTGTTCGGACCAATCACCGCCGATCCTGGACCTCGCCGCCCGTTTGAAGTCAATGACGTTGAGTTCATTAAAGGGCGTGGTCTTGCTGGCAATGACGATATCATCAACGACACGCCGGCCCGATCGTTGCTCGAGGGGAATGCTGGTAATGACATTCTCGTTGGCGGGCCCGACATCGACATCTTGGCGGGAGGTGGAGGTCAAGACTATCTATCCAGTCGTGGCGGCAACGATTTTCTCTTCGCGGATGTAGACCTACTGTCGACGAGCAGTGGCATCATTATCGATGACGATGCTGCGGGACAAGGCGACTTTGTCGATGGAGGTGCAAACACCGACAGCGCGGCACAAAGAGGCCCTTGTGACCGTGTCGATAACATCGAAGGCACGCTCATCGACGGGGGCGGACAGAAGAACGTCATTACTTGGCTGCAAGCTCAAATCGCAGCACTGAACAACGCCAGCGTCGACGCGCTGATCGCTGCTGGCTTTGCCGCACTTCAATTCGACTGGGGGCTGCCGACAACTGGTTCCTCGAGTCCGCCAACGAATGTGGTGCAAAATCAACAACCGATCGTAAACCTAAACAATGGCACGAACCCAATGGCGGAAGGCGATACGCCGTTCGTCGGACCGTTGCCGCTGGATGGCCGAGGCGTCGGTGCCGCGCCCACACAGGCCCAACCCGCTCAGGACGATCTGTGCCCTTACTTCGACAACTGGGGCGGTCGCAACGAAAAGTGGGTCAAGGATGCGAATGGTCGATGGTACTTTATCCTGCCGAACGGAGAAATGTACTTGGCGGACAATAACGAGCAAGCAACTGGCACCAAGACCGCGGACGTTGGCCCTGCCGTTTATGCGAATCCGTCGATGCTGTTCGACGACACGGACGTCGCGGCAGGTGAAGGAGAGGTGGGCTCGGTGGATGCGGTCTTCACCGACCACGGCGACGACTTGATTCCACCTTTGCTAAACCAAATTCAACCTTGGCGAAACCCGCTCGACAAGTTCGACGTCAATCACGATGGGTATCGAACCGCTCTCGACGCATTGATTATCATCAACGAGATCAATCGGCGCGCGGCAGCGGGAGAATCGAATGTGCTCGGCGACCCAAGTTCATCGGGAGCGGAGTGGTTCTTCGATGTGTCGAACGATAACAACGTCTCAGCCATCGACGTTCTAACCATCATCAATTCGCTAAACGAAAACGTCCCGCGGCGTCCCTAGGCGTTACGCGTCTTCGCAACGCGATAACCATGGGCGTCGGCGGGGTGGCGCTGGCGATGAAGCTGGCAGATGTGTGCCAACGACTGTGCCAGTGCCGTCCTGAGTTGAATGCGATGGTTCTTGCTGATCGCGCCGGTCGCCAACCCGCGTTCGCGGTATTGCAAGTACTCGGAGCAGACTCGTGCCACAATCCGCTCACCGCCGCAACAACACTCGGGTCATCCTGCTCCTAGGTAAGCTTCACGCAAACGTCGCGAGCACTTCCTCAGGCACGTCATGTGCGAGACACACGGCGATGTCGCCTTGCTGCGTGACCGTGGGACCGCGATGTGCAATCACCACTCCCGCTGACGGAGCTTCGATGATCGTTGGTGCTCGGTCAGGGCGTTCCAAGAAGTGAAGTGCTCCGAGCGGTTGGCCAGCGCTGACATCGCCACCTACGTCGACCAAGCTCTCATACAAACCCGATTCTGGGGCAAAGATGTAGTCGCCCGGATCGAGCGCCTGGACCCAGCGCGTAGGAGTCAGGCCCAAACTGCTGCGCGTCTGCTTCTGACCGACGAGCACACCCAGGTGGATCAGCACATTACGCAGCCCTTGCTGTGCCAATTGATGGATCGCACACGGTGTCACTTCACCGCCTCCCAGTTCCGTCGTCACAACCGTCTTGCCTTGACGCTCGGCCTCGACCGGCAACAGTCCGCTCCCCGCGATATCGCTGTAAAGAAAAGCCAAATCGGTGTTGTAGGCCAAGGTGGCACTTGCCATGCGTCGGCGCTGTGCTAGATCCTCGACCAAATGCATAAGCGCGCAGGGATAGAAATAGACGCCGCGTCCGCCGGTGTGCAGATCGATCACAATATCGCTCAACGGGAACAATACGGTCGTCAAATAGTCGGCGATGATCTGAGTGACAGTGCCGTTCGGGTCCCCTGGAAAGCACCGATTCAGATTCATCCCATCGACAGGCGACAATCGCGTCGACGCTTTCGCCGCAGGCATGTTCAGTGCTGGAATCAGAATGATCCGGCCGGTGACATCTTGTGTTGTGAGTTCCCGTAGTAGTCGCATGATCGCGATTTGCCCCGGGTACTCGTCTCCGTGGTTTCCCGCCATCACCAACGCGGTCGGGCCGTCACCGCCGCCGATCGTCGCGATTGGAATTTGCAACTGTGACCAGCCGCTCAAGTTGTAAGAGTAAGGCACCGACAGTTTCCCCACTTGTCGACCGGGCGCGGAGAAATCAAGGTCCGTTTTTATTGGCGAATTCGTCATGGGATAGGTGATTCCAGTGTTGAGATCTTGATGAGTGTTATTCCGACTGTGCCACAACATGAGCGGCGACAAACTCCTCGTTCAGCGTGACGCCAAGCCCCGGCCGATCCGGCACTTCGATCCATCCGTCTTCGGCTTGAATTCTTTCGATTGCCAGCTCGTGACGCATCGGCTCATCCTCGACACAATCCTCAAACAGAAACGCGTCGCGACATGTACTCAGCCAATGCAAACTGGCGGCTTCTGTCAGCGGGCTGGTGTAACAGTGGTTACAGGGTCGCGCGCCAATCTCCTCGATGCGTTGTCGTAGATAGGCGGCGTCGGTGAAGCCATTGCGGGCAAGATCGATTTGATAGACATCCAGGGCTTGAGCATCGATCAACGGCTTGAAAGAAGTCCGGCCACACTCTTCTTCTCCGGCAGCAATCGGAATCGGCGAGCGATCGCGCAGCCAGCGATACCCCGAGACATCATCGGGACGCAGCGGTTCTTCCAGCCATTCCACGTTGAACTGTGAGAATGCGTGAGCTCGCCGCAAAGCCGTCCGCGCATCCCACACGCAGCCGGCGTCGACCAGCAATGTCGCGTCGGCGATTCCATCACGCGCACCAGCCACCAGTTCGATATCGAGTTGTTCGGACTGTCCCATCGGTTCCCAACCGAACTTTACCGCCGTGTAGCCGTTTTCGATCCAGCGCTGTCCAATCTCGCGAGTCGCTGCGCCGTCCTTGCCAAACAGGATGGAAGCGTAAGCCCGGAATCGATCATGCTGTTTGCCACCCAACAGCCGGTGAATCGGTTCACCGAAATGTTTACCTTTCAAATCCCACAACGCCATATCGATGGCGCTCATGGCGGAAATCGTCACGCCCGTACGACCAAAATACATGGTCTGCCGCAGCATCTTCTGCCACAGCCGATCCGTTTCGAGAGGGTTTTCACCGATCAGGATTTCCCGCAGGCCACAAGCAATGTTATGCGAGAACGACGCGTCGATGACCGCTTTGACGACTTCGGGCGACGAATCGGCTTCACCAATTCCCTCTAGTCCTTCGTCAGTCCGCACTCGCACGAGCACCAAGTCCTGACAACTGGCTGTCTTGTGTGCAATCGACTTCGATCGCAATACTTGGCAGACGATTTGATCGATCTTCATTCCGTTCATCCCTTGCTCTGGTATTTGTCTGTTCGAACATTTGCACCGCAAAGTATGCCACTATCCACTTCTTGACGAGATGAGTCTACAGCCCTACGCCAAACGCCGGTGTGCCACTGATGTAGGACGGGTCTCCAGGCCCGTCCGTCCTGTGAAATGAACGCAATTTACCCTGCGGTTGTAGACTTCACGTGGCGTGCATCCTACAAACGTGTAATAAAACTCGGTTTGATGTTGGTGCGGCCGGGCCTGTACACCCGTCCTGCGTCGCATTTATGTAACGCTCGGGTTGAATTGCCGCAAGGCTCAGACAAAGTGAGAAACATTCAAATGGTGCGAACTTTTTTGCGGACGGTTTTCGTGTACCTCATAGCGTTTGCCATTACGACGGGAGCGGCTCTGGTTGCTGTGGCTCAACCGCCGCAAGCCGGCGACTACTCTCCGGCCACCTATAAATTTGTCGAGGAGTTGGATCGCGAAGCGCCTATGCGAGACGGCGTCAAGTTGAAGATTGACATCTTCCGTCCCCAGGCCGATGGTCGCTTTCCAGCCATCTTGCAGCAAACGCCCTACAACAAGAGCGGGCAGGCCGCGCGGGCGAGAAACTTTGCGGCGCGAGGTTACGTTGTCGTCAATGTTGACTCGCGTGGCCGCTTCGAATCAGGCGGCCAATGGGATCCGTTCTCCCCGGAACACAAGACCGATGGCTACGACTTGGTGCAGTGGATTGCCGAACAGCCGTGGTGCAATGGTAACGTGGGCACCTACGGACTGTCGTACATGGGTTGGACGCAGTGGTGGACGGCTTCACAATCGCCGCCCGCTTTGAAAGCCATCGTGCCCGAAGTCGCACCGCCGGATCATTTCGTGAACTGCCCGTATCAGAACGGAATTTTGGTCTGCTGGATGGTGGACTGGGCGGGTTCGATGTCGGCGCGTCTGCCACATAGTGCCGGTCCGGGTGGTTACGGTGGATTCGCCGTCAATCGCGAAGCGGCGTATAGCAAGCTGCCGTACATCGACTTCGACAAAACGCGGAACTACAAACCTACCGCGTGGTGGCGAAAGTGGATTGAGCAGAATACAGCCGACGGCGAGTACTGGCGAGCGATTGCTTATCAGACACCCGAGAGCTACGCACGCGTCCAGGTTCCCTCGTTGGCGATTTCCGGTTGGTTCGATGCAAACTTTCCGGGCACACCGATGAACTACCTGGCCATGAAGCAACATGGCGGAACACCCGCTGCACGTCGCCCGCGAATTGTGATCGGACCTTGGGAACACATCATCAACCGGCACCGCACTGCGGTCGGTGTCGACTTTGGCGAGCAAGCGATCATCGATTGGGACGGTTATGTCCTTCGCTGGTTCGATCATCACTTGAAGGGTGTGGACAACGGCGTGCTGGAAGATCCTCCGGTGCATGTTTTCGTGATGGGGCGAAACCAGTGGCGTGCTGCGCGGGATTGGCCACTGCCCGAAACGCAATTCACCAAGTACTACTTGCATAGTGCCGGGAGCGCCAACTCCTCCAGTGGCGACGGCAGCCTCAGCACTCAGCCACCCGCAGACGAATCGGCGGACCGATATGTCTACGACCCTCAAGACCCCACGCCCTCGGCCGCGTTTGCTAATGGCCATATCGACGGCCCGCGCGACATCAGCGAGTCAGCCACGCGGCAGGATGTCTTGGTCTACGACACGCCCGAATTGACGGAAGATGTCGAACTTGTTGGGCCAATAACGGCTCGGCTGTTCGCGGCCACCAGCGCTCGCGACACAGACTGGATGATCCGACTGGCCGATGTACATCCAGACGGTCGTGCTCTGTTCTTGGGCGAAGGCGTCATGCGCGCACGCCACCGTGATCCCGAGCGTCGTGGTGCCTTCAACGCGTACAAGCTCAGCACGATCGAACCGGACGAAGCGTACGAATATACGATCGAGTTCTGGCGACCAACTGGTAACTTGTTCGCGTGCGGGCATCGCATTCGCATCGAGATCTCTAGCAGCTATTTCCCTTACTATTTACGCAATCCCAATGCGAGCGGCGACAACACCGGCTTGGCAACTTCGTTTCAAACGGCGAAGCAAGTCATATACCACGATGCGGAGCGGCCTTCGCACGTGGTGCTCCCTGTCATTCCTGTCAACAAGTAGAAGCGGTTTCGAAACTATTAGTCGGTACGCATGAGCGTCCGGTTCTCTCCGGGAATCGGCACGTCAACGCGCCGCATCCGCCGTCACGATTCCAATTCTCGGTGCGTTGTGTTTTAATTGACGAACCGGGTGAGCAGCAGAATCACATTATCAGATTGCCGAAGCAGGCTTATTGTGTTACGCATACTAGGAACGAGAAAAACGCTCTGCGATGGGCTGAGTCGCCGCGACTTCCTCCAAGTCGGCGGGATCGGAGCGTTTGGCTTGTCGCTTGCCGACGTGACCACCGCTCGAGCTCTCGAAGATCTGGGTACTGCATTTGGCCAAGCCAAGTCATGCATCTTGCTATTCCCTTACGGCTCGCCGTCGTCGCACGAAACATTCGACCCGAAGCCTGAAATGCCGGACGTGCAAGGCGAAATGAAATCGATCGCGACCAACGTCCCTGGCCTGCATGTTTGTGACCACCTGCCCCGGTTGGCCAAGGTGCTGGATAATCCGGTTTCCCCGAAAGATATCTTGGCGACCGCCTTTCACCTCTTAGGCATCGATCCGCACACCACCGTACCCGATCGCGAGGGCCGCCCGCATCCCATTGCAGGAAGCGGGAAGTTGCGACCGGAATTGCTAGGCTAACGTGTTGCCATGAAGGCAGCCTTTTGAAGGAACCGGCTGTTCCGCTAATACGAAAGAACGACCAATCGTCCGTACGCCATTTTCACAATGACTTCTGTTACGCAGAGAAATAACTAGAGATCGCATCATGAAAACCGCCTGCTCACTCTTCGTCTCGTTTTTACTCCCCGTCGTGTTATTCGCGGCCGACGACACTCCCAAGCCAGTACTCGTTGATGCTCGGCGGATCTGGAACGAGGCACCGCACAATGCCTTCACCGACTTGGTGCGTTTCAAGGACCGTTGGTATTGCGTCTTTCGCGAAGGCAAGGGACACGTTTCGCCCGATGGAGCATTGCGAGTCCTGACTTCGGTCGATGGCGAGAAATGGGAGTCGGCGGCACTCGTCACGTCAGAGGATTCCGACCTGCGCGACGCCAAGATTACCGTCACGCCCGCTGGCCGCTTGATGCTGGCCGGAGCCGAAGCGATCGAGACGCCGACGGGGCGTCATCATCAATCGCTCGTCTGGTTTTCTGACGACGGAACGACGTGGAGCCCCAAACAGAAAGTTGGAGACCCTGGCAACTGGCTATGGAGAATTACTTGGCACAAAGGGAACGCTTACGGATTCGGCTACGGTTGCGGCACGAGTGATCGGGGCCTGCGGCTGTTCAAAAGCTCCGACGGAAGCAACTTCGAGACACTGATTGAGAAAGTCGACGTCGAGGGAACGTATCCGAATGAAACGTCGATTATTTTCCTGCCGGACGATACCGCGTACTGCTTGTTGCGTCAGGACGGAACGCCGAATAGCGGGAACCTTGGCACGTCGCGTCCGCCGTACACCGAGTGGGCTTGGAAGAGCCTTGGCGTTCGTCTCGGCGGGCCAGACATGCTTCAACTGCCGAACGGTCGCTTCGTGGCGGTGGTTCGACTGTATAATGCGCCCGTGCGTACATCGCTCTGTTGGCTCGATCCTGAAAAAGGCACGCTGACCGAAGCGCTCAAGCTGCCTTCCGGCGGAGACACGAGTTATGCGGGGCTGGTTTGGCACGATGATCTTCTCTGGATCAGCTACTACTCATCGCACGAAGGCAAGACGAGCATCTATTTAGCCAAGGTTCGCTTCGAGAATTGAGCGAAAACAGAAAGAGGCTGGAAAAATTGGGACAGGCACCTCACTGCCATCGGGAAATGCCTGGAAACACACCCCTCCCGTTCGGAGCCAGTCCCATTTTTCGCAGCCTCGAAGCGAGATTCGCTCCACGTTGAAAGTCAATGACATGGCATCACGCAGACTTCTGTCACTCTTTGTTTTGCTGGTGTTGTTCAGTTCCGTCGTCCGATCGGCGGATCGCTCGAAGCCCGAACGCGTCCACCGTATTACGTTGAAAGAGTACGAGACCACCTTAAAGTTCTGGCAACAACAGCATCCGATGATCCTCGATGTCGAGCGAGCTGGTCTGTCGTTGGAAGGACTGGGGCTCTACCTGCTGAAGATCACCGATCCGGAGATCCCAATCGAAGCGAAACAAGTTTGCTTGATTACGTCGCTGCATGGCGGTCCCGAACGATCGGGGACAACGACGATACTCCATTTGATCGAGTGGTTGCTGGGCGACTCCGACGAGGCAAAAGAGACTCGCCGCAAACAGATCGTGCTAATCATGCCAATCAACCACCCGCTCGCGTTTTTTGAGACCGATCGGTTTCTGAACGCGTCGAAGATCGATCCGTACACCGGCGGAGATTCGCAGAACTGGGATCTGGAGAATCTCGAATACAAGGCCGCCGACAAGGCACCGGAAGTGAAAGTCGTGCTCGATATCGTCGATCGTTGGCAACCGGAAGTTCACGTCGAAGTGCATGGCACTGGTTTGCAAGATTACCCAGACGACCGCCTCGGCGACCGCACGCGTTATCAAGGACAGATCATGTTCGAGGTGACGGGCTCGGCGTATTCCAACTACGCCTTGCGGCCGTGGGATTGGCGAGTGACCGAGGCGATTATCCAAGCGGGTGTCGACGCGGGCTACCCGTCGGATCGCTTCGAAGCGGACGGCCAGCGATCGTTTCATGGCCCGGTGATGAACCCGATCGCCGATCGCACGTGGCGCGGTCAGCCGAATTTCTACACCGCTCAGTACGGCTATGCCAAGTATCACACGATGGTCATGGCATTCGAGGTGGGCTGGGAGCAGAGTGGCGTGGCAAGATTGAAAGGTTTGCTGCGGATTGGAAACAATCGCTGGCAACAGGAACCAAACGAAGGCTATCCCGTGGACCGCGTCAAACCATTTATCGGCCACTTCGTGACTTCATGGGGTCGCAATGCTGCCGAGCGTCGGCGCAGTCGCGTCGAACTCTGGCAGAAGCAAGGTCGTTTCACACAGGCGGTGCTGTACCCGCAAACCGATGGTCGGGACACGTACTTCATCGCGACATCAGAAAGGGCCGTCGCAGCATTGTCGAAAAACACGGACGAGTTTCTGGCCGCCATTGCCGAGCAGGAGGGCATCGATTCTGCGGCGGTCGCAAGCTTCGTTCGTTCCGGACCCGAGGTCATGCTGGCCGTGGACGCTGGCCGATCGAAAGGCGATTCGGCGGAACCG
The DNA here is from genome assembly GCA_963204995.1 of Planctomycetota bacterium. GTDB lineage: Bacteria > Planctomycetota > Planctomycetia > Pirellulales > Pirellulaceae. The sequence continues at coordinate 10,263 of CAUJKL010000501.1, forward strand.
ATTCAAAACGGCATTGGCTTTCGCTTGCGATTACCCTATCAAAAGCCAGCGATTACCGCCGTCAGGCTCAACGGCACGTTGCTCGACGAAAGTACGACCGACGGTTATCAAGCGTGGCAAGCGAATGGCTTTACTCAGGTCCAGATCCATGTGTCTCCCGAAAAGGCAGCCAAGCAGGATTTGTTTCTGGTCACGTGCGAATATCAACCGGAGATGGAACGACGTATCGGTTGGACGCCGCCACCGGAAGTGCTTCAGCAACTAATGCCACAACCGGCAAACGAGTGACTGGCAGATTGTAGGGTGTGTGAAACACACCAATTCTTCTTGGCTCTGGTGCATTTCATGCACCCGACCCGTAAATTGCCAAAGTTATTCTTGCGTTATTCCTTAGTTTGCCTCGTAGAGCCAAGCGATTGGCACGCGAGTGACTTGAAGCGAATTTAGCCCGGGGTACTCGCAGTGGGCTAAGAGAACGTGGTCGTCCACGATTTCGATCGCGGTATAACAGTACCAACCCTGCGGGTCCGTACCGAGATTCTGGACGTGTGTCCAAGTGGCACCTTCATCCTTGGAGATAGCTGCGGTGAAAGGGCGACGTCCGACTGGCTTGGCGGCGGCGAGCGGGTCGTCGCCGTTGTTCCACACCAAGAGCAAGTGGCCTGTTGACGGAATCCGCTCGATCGAAGCTGGCGAGGCCGTGGGTTGTGCGATGTTCGAGCGTTGCAAGGCCGTCCACGTCTCGCCTTCATCCTTCGAATGCGACACCAGCTGGCAATCGCGACTGCGGCTGAACATCAGCAGACTGTCATCCTTCAGTTGCACGACGCCCGGTTCCTGCGCCAATAATTCGGACTGCAAGGTGCTCTTGCTGGGGTGCCACGTCAGGCCCTCGTCATCCGACAAGTAACACAAAAGGTGCGCTGAATTCTGCCACTTGGACCAGCCAGGCAAGTAGTGAACCGCGAGTGGCACAACCAATCGACCGCTCTTCAATTGAACCACGCGATCGTTATTCAGCACACGGTATCCCGGTTGATCCTGCGGCACCACATGCGTTGGCTCGGACCAGGTCTCGCCCTCGTCGCCGCTCGTCCGCATCAAAATGTAATCAAGGTATGGATACTTGGAGCCCGGCGGACTGTCGTATTTCTGCACATAAAACAGGGCGATCCGGTCATCTCGCAATCGCAACAGCGAGACGGACATGAGGTTTGCTTCGCCTGGTTTGAGGCCGATGACTTGCACGTCCTCGGAACTCCAGGTTCGTCCGCCGTCCGACGAGTAGCGTCCTGCCAGTTCCGCCGGCGCGTGGTCTCCCGTGCCGATGAACTTCGAATACACGAGCAGGAGTCGCCCATCCTTAAGTTGAATAAAATCTCCTTCGCTGTTCCGGCCGTTTCCTGGCCGGGGTGCGATCCGTAGCGGCTTCTCGATGCCTGGAGCGACGCCCTGGGGCGACCGATCCGCAGCGTGAACTGCCGCAGCCGCGAAGCCGAGAGCTAAGGCAAAAGTCATTAAACGGCGGTTCGGTTGCATGGTGATCATCCTGGCATCTCCTCAAACAGTTTACTGGACGTCGATCGATTCGTTCAGGCCGATGTTGTCCGGAACGTCAGCCATTCCATAATACTTGTGCTGGATTTCCGTTTCGTACACCGTCACGATGCGAAAGCCAGACGGATCTTTGCCCAGCGGCCGTCCGACAGGCCCGGTTGTGATCATTTCCATGGCTCCTGCCCGGCCGTAGGCATTGCGGTGGTAATGGCCGGCAAAGACGGCTCGGACATCCGCTTGCTCCAGCTGATCAAGCAGAGGCGTTCTCCGCTCGAGCGGGATATTGAAGTACTGATCCGGCTCGTTCTCCTTGGCGAGAAACAAAGGGTGATGCTGAAACAGCAGGATATGTTTCGCCTTCGCGGATGTTGCATCGCGGAGTTGTCGCTCGAGCCACGCTTGCTGAGCAGCGAGTACTTCCGGTGCGCCGGTTGGATCTTTTAGCACGCTGGAATTCAAGACGATGTTGCAGACGCCGCCCACCCAAAACGAAAAATAGTCATCGCCAAAGTTCTTCCGATAGCTGGCGATGGAGGTGGGCGTCGGTCGATTGCCGATATCGTGGTTGCCGCACACGCACACGAGTGGGATCTCCGCATCGACCTGCGAGAAATCCTGCTGATACTGTGCGACCTGAGCTTGATAGCGCGGGTGGTCTGGCGTGGCATTCGTCAGATCGCCACACACAATCACAAACCGCGGGCGAAGTCGGTTGATATGTTCCACCGCTTGCTGCGCCAGAGCCACTTCCTGCTCGAAACCTTTGTTTCCGGTGAACATCCCGTATTGCGTATCGGCAAGTTGCATGAAGAAGAAGGGACGTTGCCAAGTCTGTTCGTGTTGCGGATCGAAAGCCTTGAAGGTTCGATTGGTGGCCTGTGTGAAACGTTCATTCACCTCGACGAAAGTCTCTTCCGCTGTAGACGTATTCGCCACCCACGTCGTTGCTGCGATGAAAAACACGATCGATGTTAAGCAAGTTCGCATTGAAATTCTTTCCGTTCCTAGACAAGAGACTGCTGGACCGCCAACACGCACGTTCATTTTGATACGGCTGTCCCGATACCCGTACGACCGTAACCGTTTCCGCAATAGAACATGCGAAGATGATCGCCTTCGCGAATGATCGTTGGATACTCGACCATCTGCTGCTCCCAACCGGTGCCGGTTGGCGATAACTGAAGATTGGCTTCCGGTTGACCACCTCGACGCCAGTAAATTCCGTCCTCCGATTCAGCATAGCAAATCGAGTAGAAGCCGTGTCGCGTGCCGATGGCCGAGTACCACATGCGAAACATGCCATCGGGTTCCAGATGCACGACGGGGCCGGCGACGCCAATGTCTTCATAATCGCGGTCAGGATCACGAAGCATGACGGCTCCCTGTTTCGCCCAGTGGATGCCATCCGCGGACACCGCCAGGCAGATCGTCTTCTGTTGATTGAGAGCGTGAGGCTGTCCGATCGTCGGGCAGCCGGTGTAATAAAATCGCCACTGCGGCGGACCATCGGCCTGTGGCACTTGAAGGACCGATCCACCCGCCACTCCAATCGCATCGGGATCTCCATGTTCACCGCTTCGCGCGAGCACAGGTCGATCGCCATGGCGCGTCCAGGTGATGCCATCGTCACTCGTTGCCAACCCCAGGCCAGGAAATGCACTCAGCCCCGATCCGCTCCCGGCATTGCCCGTGTAATACAGATGCCAACGGTTATCTTGCATTCGCACGACATGCGGCAACACGCACCATTGCGCATCAAACGAGCCTGCCGCGCCGGTCTCGAACAACGGCCCAGTCCGGGTCCAATTCGTAATGTCACCAACGGATGCAGTCGCGACACCAATTCTCTGCTTCCCGTTTTTATCGCCGCCGGAGTAGAACAAGCGGTATGTGTCTGCATCTCGAACCACCCACGGATTCATGCAACGCGTCGCATCGAATTCGCCTGGGCGCGGTGGCAACACGGGATTGGATTGGTCGCGAATCCATTCGACGGGCCGCCGTAGGTCCGTGTATTCAACGGTATGCGACAGCCGCATCGTGACCACTTCGTGACGGCTGCGAACGATGCCCAGCAGCGTACCGATGTCACTGCGATCCCAGGCGATTCCCTGCCCGGCGATCGGCGCAGCAACTGTCGCGACGTGGCTGAGTTCGCCGCCGTCCGCCGCTACATCCAGGACATACAGTTCTGCGTGGTCATGCCCGGTCACGAACAGCCTTCCATTGGGACCAAACGCTCCACCGGAATTACTGTTGGGCAGGAAACGCTGAATCACGGATTCGGGGAAGGTCCACTCTCCCGTCTGGTTCCACCGGTCGTCATAACGCATCAGCTTGGTGCGACGGACTTCGGCATCACCGTAAAATGCAAAGACGATCCACCACGATCCGCGATGGCGTTCGATCCAGTTGATGGCTCCTTCGGTTTCGGAGAACGGTAGCGATTCAAGATGCTGTAATGCTTCGGCGTCGAAGATTTCAACAGAGTTCTTGAGTGGTGTCCGTGGCCAGTTGGAATTTGCACAATACAGTCGTCCGTCCACAACCACGCCGCTATTGAGGTGCAGGATTGCGGAGCCAGCTGGCGCTGACCAACTTGCCAGAAGTTTACTGGTTCCCTTTTCGTAGCGCGCGATCGTGCGACTGGCGATCGCATAAAACGACGTCGCATCCACGGCCACCGCCTGGTGTGCTTCCGGGACCGAGACCACGTGTCGCTCACGAACCGTCAGCTCCGACGCCGCCAGACTGCCCCATGCGCACGCCACAACCAGCGACACAACAGCGATGTTGATCCATTTCATTCGACTTTAGCTCGCAAAACAAATGAGAAGCAGATAATCGCCACCTGAGCACCGCTAGTTGGCCAGCGGCAACGCGTTCAGCCCGTCCAGCATCTCAAGTAGGTTGTCGGTCAGGATCACGGATGCATCCTTTTGCACCTTGTTTGTGCCGAGCCAGGTTTCGTAGCCGCCGAGTCGATGTTGTTCCGGCGTGGGAAGGTAGCCGTGGCGACCGTTGGCCAGCCCGATCACCATCGTCTGCGGGAACGGGCTGCGGCGCTTCAGTTCGAGACCGATCTCGGCAAACGTTTCAAACGGAATGCCACACACGGCCAGGTCGCCGATGCGGATGGCCTGTAGTTGGACGGTCAGCGTATCCTCGGCCCGTTCGGCGGCCGCAATGGTATTGCGGGCGTAGTTCTGTGCCAGACGTGGTAACCGGGCGATCGCATCTTTGTCCTTGACGGCCAGCACTTCGTTCGCTTCGGCAATTTCCTCAGCCGACGGGCGCCGATACTTGAGCGTGACTTGGCGCTCGATCATGCCGAGCCGAGCGTCGGACTGATGTTTCTCGATCTTGCGGTGTGCCAACCACGCCGTGTCGGCTGCTTTCCGCGCGACGATGCGAATCTGTTCAAACGGCTCCCGTGGCGGTCGCGTGACCGTGAACGGAATGTTGTTTATATCGCCGGACGTGCCGTTCGACATCATGGCCACGAAGCCTTCATCACCCCGCAGGCGTGACGGCATCAAGCGGGAGAATTCACCGAAGTAGTCGGCGGACAGTTGGCCTCGCGGCGGGGCACCGACGTAGTGCAACGAATAGTTGGCAAACAGCGCCAACGGTCTGCGGCGCTCATCCTGAACCGAGATGACGGTGATATCGGGATCGGTCGGACCAGCGGGACGGTCGAGTACGTCAGGGCTCTGGCCGGGATTCATTTTCACTTGGTCCAGTTTGCCGAAGGGATTGAGCGGCATCTTGCCCGGCTTGAGGAACCAGCGGCGGTTAAACACTTCCTCAGCCAGCGGATGCGACGCCGCGCCAACGGCCGCCGGTCGCAATGCGGCGTGAGCCCGCACGATCGACTCGGCAAGTCCCGCGACGAGCACTTTCCGATACGCCACGGCTGGTGCGGAACCTTCCTTCGTATTCGAGGGCGGACCGCTATGCGTGTGTGTCGAACAGATCAACATCTTGTCGGTCGCGATGCCGGTTTGTTTCGCGGCCATCTCCTTCGCTTCATCCAGCACTTCCGGCGACGCGCCTAGACTATCGACGACAACCATCGCCAACGTCGTGGTCCCGTCGTCGAACACCACGGCACGGGCATGGAACGGATCGTGAGCGCTCTCGGCCATGTTCGCGCTGAAACCGCCGGGCATGTTCAGAGGGAATTCCTGCGGCGTAATATCCACGGCGGCAGCTCCGGCGCGCAAGGCCACCGGCTTCTCTGCCGCGAGGGCATTTGATTCGGAGAGTGCGAACCACGTGATTGCAGCCAGGACAGTTGTTAACCATTGCCCGTTGTTGTGAAAGTGCATGGGCCTCTTTCGTCCTTTCTCATTACTTGTGAATTCTGGGTGATTCGTTTTTGGCTCGGTAGCAGTGTGAAGCCGATCAATCCGCTTCCGTCGGGCTTGCCCCGACCGGAACGACAACTAACAGGCTACAACCGTGCCACTCATATTAGCTCTCCGCTCCGGGCTTGTCCCAGCGGAGAGCGTGAATTCCAATCAGAATTGTTTGTTGTCAGACGCGGGCAGTAGCCCTCCAGTTGTTAATTCCGACCGGGGCGAGCCCGACGGAAATCCGAGACGAAAGAAGGCGAGGTACGCTGCCCCCTCGGAGCCAAGCTACTAGCAAACCGCATCTCCACCGCCGGATTGAGCCTGCAATCTCTTGGCTTTCAAGTTCGGATAGTCGGGGGTGCTGCTTGTCCTTGGCTGGCGCTCCGGCACGGATGGACGTTCACGGCCGACCCGATTCAGCAGATTCTACTCGAACCACGCCGTTGTTGTGCCCGCAATCGAATGATTGTCGTTGTTCAAAAACCGCACCGGTCGATGTGACTGGAGCAGGTTTTCATCGTGGTCATTAAGACAATCGCTCAATCGGTTCGTCTGCGCCAATGCGGTATCTATACTTCGAGTGACATATGAAACTCAAGGCCGCTCATAGGATTCCACTACCTCGCATTGCCACGGCACCAACTCTCGTCGACAATGAAGAGATCTTGGACGTGTTTGTTGTTTTCAGGCGTCGAGAACAACTACAAACGGTACGAATCATGGAACGAACGAATGACCAAACGCAATGAACATCGTGAAGTTTGGTCGTTTTTCTCCGGAGCGATGGGCCTCGACCTCGGCATGGAACAGGCTGGACTACCAGCTACTCTCGCGATCGAGTGTGATCCCGATTGTCGAGCAACGATTAAAGCAAACCGCCCCAACCTCTTGTTGCCCGAGTTTCCGGTCGATAAGCCGGGCGACATTTCCGCAATTTCCTCGAAAGACTTGCGGCAACTTTCGGGGCATGATGGCCAAGTGTTCTTGATGGTCGGTGGCCCACCGTGTCAAAGTTTCTCAACCGGAGGAAAACGGGCGGCATTGTCCGATCCACGCGGCAATCTCATCTACGCCTACTTGCGGCTCATCAAACAGATAAGGCCAAAATACTTCGTTCTTGAGAACGTCGCAAATCTGGTGACGGCGGCAATCAACCATCGTCCGATCAAAGATCGCCCGGGACAACAATGGAACCTAAAAAAGTACAACGACCAAAAGTTGCAAGTGGACGATGGAAACGCGCCGCTCACCAAAGACGAAATGTCGGGTTCAGCAATCAACCAAATCCTCAAGGATGTCCATAAACTCGGCTATCGTGTTTCGTTCGCGATTTTGAACTCGGCGGAGTTTGGCGCTCCACAAAAAAGATTGCGGTTCGTGATGATTGGTTCAACAGAAGAGTACGTGGTGCCGATGCCAACGCCTACTCATTCCGAAGACCCTAACGACAACCAAGAACCATACGTTACACTACGCGATGCGACTTGGGATTTACGCGACTCTCCTGGGCCGCATTCGGTTTACACCGATAAAGTGCGAGCATTCTTCGAGAACATTCCGCCCGGTGGAAATTGGCGGAACCTACCACTTGAAATGCAAAAAGATGCCTTAGGTGGATCATTTGAGGCGGGGGGCGGCAAGACGGGATTCTATCGACGTCTGCATTGGGATCGACCGACGCCCACAATCACAGGTCGAGCAAATCGTAAAGGGAGTGCGATTTGTCATCCTTCAGACGTTCGACCGCTGTCCGTTCGAGAATGTGCGCGAGTTCAAGGTTTCCCTGATAACTGGGAGTTCACTGGCGCAATGAGTTCTCAGTATCAACAAATTGGCAACGCCGTGCCTACCCAACTCGGGCGAGCCGTTGCAGACGCAATCCTTCGACAAGATGAAGAACAGAAGAAATGGCCCGAATTACCGCTTGATTATCAGCTTGAAGTCGCGGTGACAACCTTACGAGCTAGCGCAAGAAACAATAAGAAACCAAGGCGGAAGGTGCTGGAAAAGCAGATGCCGCTTTTCTAACACAATCAGTAGCCTTTCAAAGCCTACACCATGCTTAACTATTTCTCGCCGAAGAACAAAATTCATAAGATCAATCCTGACCTGCAAAACCGTATGAAAGCGGCTCAGGACAATCTTGTTGAGCGTTCATTTTCCAACGCTCACGAGTTCCTTGAAAAAGTCGTCGATGACTTGAAGATCGACGTTCCCTTGGCAAAATCGCTTCGTTCCGCCCCTTGCGATTCGATCACAGGACTCGACCATGGGGAGCTGGTGAACTACTGGATAAAAGTGTTGCAGGCGGCTGATCTCGCGGCACACGCGATTCCTAACCATGCACTCAATTTGGCTCAGCAAACACAGCTTGTCCACGCATTTGATGATCCCGAGAACGCCCTTGAGCAGGTTGAAGCTCGCGTAGAGAGCGTTGTCAACGGTTTTCCAAAGACAGCCAGCGACATTGAGTGCGGCAAAAATCGTGGCGACGTAATCGACCCATACATTCTCGCCGCTACTCAGTTTCTAATGTGTAGTGGAAATTTTGAGACAGCGATTGGGCACATGGTCGCGCACAAAGCGCTCATGATGATTGAAGGTCTGATGGGGCACTTGCATGAAGACGTACTCGGGATCATGCGCGGGAACGTTCGTGTCCCAGAACCACAGGGCAAAGGGAATAAGGAGATCCTCGATCCGATTTTGAACCCGTTTCCTGGTGCCGATGTGGTTCAGCCACCATGGAGTGAATCACGAGGACTGCGGATCCATCAGATCAAAAGCAAGACAGGATCGGCGAAGGGTGGCGACGGTAGACGGCTTGGCGAACAGCTCGCCCGTTTACAGTCATTGTACGGCGGTCAGATTTACTACCACGCGCTGATCGGAAACACACTTGTCGGACATCGCTCGAAGGCAGGTGTTGAGAAGGCAGCAAAGGACGTTGTCGTGCTTGTTGGAGACGCATCGTTCAAAGAATTGACTGGAAGCAATCACGGCCCACAACTGCTATTGCGAGTTTATCAAGCGGCATTTCAAACGGTGGCAATTCGCACTGGATACGAGGTGGAGAACCTAGCTGTTCAAATCTCACAAGAGTTTAAAGAGAAGGCCCAAGCCCATGACGACGGATATTTAGAAGCAATCCTTTCCTCGACCGTCGGTGGATCTCCTGAAGAGCAAGACAGTCGACTGTTCCGCAAAACAAATGCAAAAAAGAAAACCAAGAAGCGACGGACAAAGAAAGGCAAGTGACAAACCGCACCACGCAGCGAAATAGAAGAAGGCATAAAGTCTTTTCGAACGCGTGACAAACCTTCGATTTAGAACCCCTGATTGACTTCGGTTCGACAAGCCGATGAATTTCAGTCGGCCTTTCATCGCCTCCGTCCGCTCTACTCGTCAACAATTCTTCTTTATTGGACTGCCCGACAAACGACCGACTAACGAGACTGATTGAACTGGCAAAGGTCTGTTTGCACATCGCCGATTTGTTGTCACAGCTGCGAAGCAGCGACATGCGATAGCCTGGGACGCAAGTCCCAGGAAATGAGAGCCGTTCAGAAACGAGTCGCGAAGCGACGGCAGGGGGAGGCACCAGCACACGCCTGCCGCCGCTTCGCGGCTCCAGAAGTTCTTCTGTTCCGTTCTCCTGGGACTTGCGTCCCAGGCTATCACCTACCGTCACTTCGCGATTAAGAAGAGGAAGTGTTTGATCCCAGCCCTACTCGCCTCGCTCGCCGTTCTGCCTCATATCCCGATCCTTGACCAGCCAGTCCAGCATCGTCTGATCCGACATGGCGTTTCTGAAGATCCCGCCGTGGTTGGCACCTTTCCAAACCGTCTCGACCACGTCCACGCCAAACCGCTTGGCAGAGGTGACGGTCTCTCGCTGCTCCTTCCGCATGGAGTCGTCCCCGCTGACGAAGACCCACACCGGAATCTTGGGATAGTAATCTAATCATCGAGCAGGTCGCAGTAGCGAAGTTGGGTTCGTTGCCAGAAACGGTGGGATGCCCTGAAGTTCCACATAGTAATCTTCCATGGCTCCCGTTGCAGGTCTTGAGATTCGTAGCGTCCAGATCTGGCCCTGGTTCGATTCGGGAGCGCCGACGTATTGTTCAGGCTCGGTGATCGTGGGCTTCTCCCACAGCTTCGTCCCCTCGGGGTTCAGGATCGCCGCGCCTACGCCTTCCATCCCTTCACCAAAGATTTTGACACCGAATTCTTTCGTGCCAGTCGGAACGTAGAAGTAAAGATCGCCGACCGAGGAAATGAACCACACTCGCGCCGCTTCGCCCGACATCACCGTGGGGCAATTGGCGGACTCCAGTTGGAACTTGTTCGGCCCGCACTGGATTGGAATCCGATAGATGCCCGTTTCCGGAGCGATAAACCTCAGCGACGCCGCGGCCTGGAAAGGAACCTCTCCCAAGTTCAATTGCTTTCCGCTGGGAGCTACAGCGCTAACCACGATGGGCTGACCGGAGTATTTTCCGACCTGCATCTGCTTCAAGGTCAGTTTCACTTCGGCATCACGATTGGCAAACAGAACGAACGTGCCCCACTTGCGTTGACTGAACGGCTGGCCCAGAAACTTCGAATCAGCTTCCGCCGCCTGTACCGGAATGAAGTGTGCCTTTGCGGTTTCGTATTTTGGGAACCGCTTAAAGGTATTTCCGCGATGCAGCTTGTCGAGCCAATCCGCTGTGATGTTCACGTGAGATACCGTGTCGCCCGCTCGAGCGTCTAGCGTTCCAGTCACGTCGATCAGACGCAGGCCGCCGGCTCCGTCATGGAACCCCATCACTGGTCGCCGCTGCGGATCTTCGACGACACAGTTCTCAAAGTGAACTCCGCCGACATCTTCTTGGTTGCCCGCACTCGAACTGAAGAGAATGGCCGGCGTATTCGGCTCGCCTTCGCCGGGTGTCAATTGGCAGTTCACAAAACGGAGACGCGCGCCCTGGGCAGGTTTGCGGCTCAGGGTCACGACAGGACTGTTTCCGCCGGAGAAATCGCAATCGATGAATTCGACGGTGCCCGTCAGCGGGCCTTGTCCCTGCCCCTCGCCGTTAGTGAAGACAAGCGGAAGTCGATTCGAACCGCGAGCCACGCACTTCTCAAGGCGAATTGAAAGCGGCTCGGACTCGGCCGTCATATTGGGCAGATAGAAAGCGTACCCAACTCCTTGGTTGTTCTCGACCACACAGTTGCGCAGCACGCAATTCACCAGTCGTTCGCTGAAATGATTCGGTTCGAAGTCAATCCCAGCCATCGGCGCCGTGCCCGCTGTGCTTCGCATGATCGTGTTTTCGATCAGCAGATTCTCCGCAGTGATGATGCTGATGCCCTGGCGATAGTGCTTCTCGAGCACCACGTCCAAGATGTGGACGTTTTTGTTCGTGACGCCGCTGGTAGCGACGCCGAGATAGATGCCGTCTCCGCCGCTCTCGGCCATTGTCAGTCCCGACACTTTTACATTCGAGCTACTTTTGATTTGCAGCGTGTGTCGCCATTCTCCCTTCTTGTAAGGCGGCTTTGCGTAATCGTCTCGATGCATTCGCAAGGTCGCACCGTAGCCGGTGATTATCACGTTTGTCCGGTTCACAATACTGAGCAGCGAGTCATTGGTGCCCTTGAATTCGCCTTTCTTCGCTTGCAGGACCGCACCCTTTTCAAATACAAGTTCCTGGTGGCTGACCGCGTTGAGCGGAGTGACAATCCAGGGCTGGCCCATGTTTTCGATGACGACTCGCTGGGCGCCCGAGTTGATCGCGCTTTGAATGCTGTTGGTCGAGTCCGCTGGATCGAAGCCCCACCAAGACGCGCGGGCCTCGGTGAGCTTGCCAGATTTTACATCCTCGATTTTGGATTGGTTGACGCCGCCGCTGGCGATCATCGCCGCAGCCAAACTTCCAGCGAACAAAGTCATCATCGTTATTGCTCTCGCGGTGCAGGTCGGAACGTGTGCATGGTAGAGCCGCATTCTAGTCGGCCACCGGACGCGAAGCGAGTGCGTTCGCGACTTCGGCCGCGAGTGGCGCGTGCCGTACAACCAAATAACAGTTGCGACCGGTGCGCGGACAAGATAGCATGCTTGCTCACTTACGCTTCGCACGGTGATCCACCGCGTAGACAAACGTGCGTATTACGAAACCACCCGAGCGAGAGCACCTTTTGCGATGATAAACAACTGTTGACGGACTGACGCTTCTCTTGATGTTGACTCTGGCGACTTTCAGCAGTCTCACAGAGGAACCGCCCCTCCACGTCAACGAAGGCGCGTCTGAACTAACCGGAACTGCCTCGCTGCACTTGTCAATCGATCTCCGAAATAAATGGATCAATCGTGGCGCGACCTTGTTCCTCAAACCAATTCTGTGAGTGATGTTTCATGTCGAAAGCAAAACATCGATTTTGCCGAAACCGCGTATTCTTGGGGCTCGTCGGATGTCTGGTAGCACCGCTGAGTTCCTTGTCGGCTCAGACACTTCCGGAAGTTAGCTTGGCGTCCGACCGACAGGCACGGATGCCGATCGTTGTCAGCCGTGAAGCCACCGTGGACGTACGTGAAGCGGCCGCGGAACTCGCCGACTATCTTGGTCGCATCAGTGGTGCTGTGTTTCGAGTCGAAGACACAGTCGCGGCATCGGGGGTCTCCGTGGGGCAGAAGGGAATCGTGGTCGGGTTGTTTGCGAATTTCACAGATCTTCCCTTGGAGGTCAAAGTTGAATCGGGCGGCGTCAATCGCGACCAGTACGTGTTGCGAACGACTGGCGACGGACTCTATTTGTTGGGCACGACACCAGCGGCGGTTCAATGTGCGGTATGGGACTTTTTACATCGCCAGGGTTATCGGCTCTTTTTTCTGACGAACACCTGGGAGGTCGTCCCGAACCGCCCGAGTCTGACGACCGCAATCGACGTGATCGAGCACCCTGATTACGTCACACGGCAAGCACCGCGTGGTGCCCCGTGGTCGGATCGAGACTTGTGGCGTCGTTGGCAGACTCGCAATCGAATGAACTCCTCATTCGTGTTAAACACGGGGCATGCCTACGGAGGCATCGTACGCAGGAACCAGAAGTCCTTTGATGAACACCCCGAGTATTTTGCCTTGGTGGGTGGCGAGCGGCCCAGCGGGGCGACTGCTAAGTTCTGTGTCGCCAATGTGGGACTGCGACAAGTCGTGGTCGACGATGCCGTCAGAGAAGTGAAAGCTCAGCCCGAGCGAGACAGCATTTCGATGGACCCGTCGGATGGTGGCGGTTGGTGCGAGTGCGAAGCTTGTCGCGACATGGGCAGTGCCAGCGACCGCGCGCTGACCCTTGCTAACGATGTCGCCGCCGCGATTAACGATTTGGGACTGGGCAAAAAATATGTGGGAATGTACGCCTACAATGACCACAGTCCGCCACCAAGCATCAAATCGCACCCCAATGTCGTGATCAGCGTGGCGACGTCTTTCATCCGAGGCGGCTACTCGGTCGAGGAACTGGTCTCGGGATGGCAGGCTCAGGATGCGGTCCTCGGCATCCGCGATTACCACGACGTCTTTGCCTGGAGTCATGATCTCCCCCGCAGCGCACGCGGCGGCAACATCGACTATCTCACGCGCACGATCCCGTGGTTTTACGAACACGGTGCGCGGTTCATGAATTCCGAGAATATGGACAGTTGGGGAGCGAATGGCCTAGGCTATTGGCTGACGCCGCAATTGCTCTGGGACGTCGATAACGCCGAACGCGTCGACGAGCTGATCGAAGATTTTCTGGTCAACGCGTTTAGTGCGGCGAAAGAACCGATGCGTGTGTTCTACCAATTGATCAATCGCGATCACGACTCGGTTCGTTCGCACCAGGATGTCGTCGCACGAATGTACCGCCGCCTGGATGAAGCTCGAACGCTGACAAGTGATCCAAGCGTACAAGCCCGACTCGACGATCTGATTCTCTATACGCGTTATCTCGAACTCTACGGCGAGTACCGAAACGCCGAAGGGAAGGCCAGGCAACAGGGGTTTGAGCGAGTTTGGCGTCATGCTTATCGCATGCGTGATCGAATGATGCTGTCGACGGTCGCACTCTGTGATCGCGATCGATTCCGCGACCGCAGCGTAAAAGTTCCGGACGACTTGAGCTCTTGGAAAAGCAGCGAACCTTTTGCTGCAACAGAGATAACCAAGATTCTTGCCTCGGGAATTAATGCGAACCAGCCGACTGTACTCGCTTTTGAAGCGAAGAAGTACAGCGACGATCTCGTACTCGCCACGCAATTGAACCTGCCGCACGTAGTGCCCGGTGCCTACGACGAACGTGGTCGCGGTCGACAGCAGGTTTACACTTGGCTT
>CAUJKL010000502.1 GCA_963204995.1 Planctomycetota bacterium
CGACAACTTCAAGATCGAATGCCCGACCGGCTCGGGCAACATGATGAACTTGTTCGAGGTCTCGAAAGAAATCTCCGACCGGCTGACGCGGATCTTCCTGCGCAATGAACATGGCGAGCGCCCCGTGTACGGCGGTGCGGAGAAGTTCCAAGCCGACCCGCACTGGCGCGACCACATCCTGTTCTACGAGTATTTCCACGGCGATAACGGAGCGGGACTCGGCGCTAGTCATCAGACCGGCTGGACGGGACTCGTGGCGAAACTCATTCAGCTTTACGGAATCCTGGATGCAGAGAAGGCTCTGGCGGCAGGCAAGAAGGCCGCGTTTGGCGACGGTTCTGCGGCGGTGCGACCAGCGGCGTCCAACACGCAAAGGCCGGTGGCCGCGGCGGCAGCTTTCGCCACGAAGGGAGGAGGACGCTAACATGGTCACACCACGCTATCCCAGCCTATATCAAATCAACACGCGAGTCTGGCTCACGGAACTGTCCCAAAAGCTGGGACGCAGCGCCACGCTAGACGACATTCCTGATGCAGAGTTGGACCACCTCGGCGAATTGGGCTTCGACTGGGTTTGGTTGCTCAGTGTCTGGCAAACCGGATTGGGCGCGCAGCAGGTCTCGCGCGACAATCCGGAGTGGCGGCGCGAGTTTCAGGAAACACTGCCGGACCTGCGCGAGGAAGACATCGCAGGCTCCGGTTTCGCGATCACCGGCTACACGGTACACGAGAATCTCGGTGGCGACGCCGCGCTGGCTCGGCTGCGCGAGCGGCTTCGAAAGCGAGGCCTGCGGTTGATGCTCGACTTCGTCCCCAATCACATGGCGATCGATCATCCCTGGGTGCAGAATCACCCGGAGCATTTCATCGGTGGTACGGAAGACGACCTCGCCCGTGCGCCGCAGAACTACACCAGGGTCAAAAGCCAGGGGCAGGATCTGGTGCTCGCTTACGGCCGCGATCCGTATTTCTCCGGCTGGCCCGATACGCTGCAACTGAACTACGCCAACCCTGCGACACAGAAAGCGATGACCGGCGAGTTGCTGAGGATCGCCGGTCAGTGCGATGGAGTGCGTTGCGATATGGCGATGTTGGTATTGCCGGAAGTATTCGAACGCACGTGGGGTCAGCGTGCGCCGCTGTTTTGGCCCGAGGCGACGGGCCGCGTGCGGGAAAAGGTTCCGGGTTTCACCTTCATGGCCGAAGTCTATTGGGATATGGAATGGACGCTCCAACAACAAGGCTTCGACTACGCGTACGACAAGCGGCTTTACGACCGTCTTCGCGAAGGTCACGCCCGGCCGGTGCGGGAACATTTTTGGGCGGGACTTGATTACCAGGACAAGCTGGCTCGCTTCTTGGAGAATCACGATGAGCCACGGGCTGCCGCGACGTTTTCGCCGGCGGTGCATGAAGCCGCCGCGGTCATCACGTTTCTCTCTCCGGGGTTGCGGTTCTTTCATCAAGGCCAGTTCGAGGGACGGCTGAAACGGATCTCTCCACATCTCGTCCGCGGTCCCAATGAGCCGCCGAACAAGGAACTGGGAGAGTTTTACGACCGACTCCTGGCGATTCTTCGAGAGCCTGTAGTTCGCGAAGGAGCGTGGCGCGTGCTAGAAAGTGCTCCAGCCTGGGAAGGGAACTGGACGCACGACAGTTTTGTTGCCTTTACGTGGGAACAATCTGTGGATGAGCGACTCATCGTCGTGGTGAATTACTCGCCATTCCAAAGCCAGTGCCGACTGCGTTTGCCGTTCTCCGATTTGGCAAACAGCGGCTGGTGTCTTGCGGACCAACTTAGCGCCGACGTCTATGATCGCGACGGCAGCGAGTTGCAATCGGATGGCCTGTTCCTGGATATGAGACCGTGGCAAGCAGCCGTTTACGCACTACGGTGCCAACTTGAAAAAGACAGCATCCACACAAACAAAGGTGAAACGCATGTCGAAATCACGGCCCGATGACCCGCCGAAGAAAATGAAGCGGAAAGTCTACGAAAAGGAACTGCGCAAGCTGCAGGCGGAACTTTGCAAATTGCAAGAGTGGGTCAAGCACAAGGGACTGCGCGTCATCGTTGTCTTCGAGGGTCGCGATGCTGCCGGCAAGGGAGGCACGATCCGCGCGATCACCGAACGCGTCAGCCCGCGCGTGTTCCGTGTGGTTGCGCTGCCCGCCCCGTCGGATCGCGAAAAGACCCAAATGTATTTCCAACGCTACATGCAACACTTTCCCGCGGCTGGCGAGATCGTGATCTTTGACCGCAGTTGGTACAACCGGGCGGGCGTCGAACATGTGATGGGCTTTTGTACGCCCAAGCAGCACAAGCGCTTTCTCGATCGTTGTCCGCAGATCGAGCAGTACGTCGTTGACGGCGGTATCCAACTCATCAAGTTCTGGCTCGAGGTCAGCGACGACGAGCAGAAACGACGTTTCGAGGCCCGCATTGAGGATCCCGTGCGGCAATGGAAGCTCAGCCCGATGGATCTGCCGTCGCGAAGCAAATGGTACGAGTATTCGAAAGCCCGCGACTTGATGCTCGAAGCAACCGATACCGAACACGCACCGTGGAGCATCCTGCCGTCCGACGACAAACGCCGCGCACGATTGAATTGCATCGCACACCTACTGAAGCTGATTCCGTACAAGGACGTTCCACGCGAGGAAGTCAAGCTTCCCAAGCGATCGAAGAAGGGGGAATACGACGATTCGGCATCGCTCGAAGGAAGACGTTTCGTGCCGGAACGATACTAGGACATCAACCGTCGAGATTGAGCAGATTGTCCATGATGTGTTGGATGGAGAGAATCTGGTCGGCAATGCAAAGGACAATCTATGCTAAATATCTTCGAGTCGATCACAAAGCGCCTGGTGGAAGCCTGGAAGTCGGACGAGCCGTCTGGACGCAGAAGCTCATTTCGGTGTCGCTGTGGAAGGCCCGTCTTTTTTTACAATAGCTTGTGCCTGGGATGTAAAGCGCCGCTGGGGTACGAACCAGAAATGCAACAGGTCCGCGCGTTGGCGGCCGGATCGCAACCGGATACGTGGAAACTCGACGAGCAAGCCGATGATGCGAGATTGTGGAAACGCTGTGAAAACTTCGATTCCCCAGCGGGTTGCAACTGGCTCGTCCGCGCCGAAGAAGAGGAGACGCTCTGCGTTTCTTGTCGCCTGAATAACACGATCCCCACCTTGGACGATGCCGATAATTGTCTCTGGTGGCGCAAGATCGAAAATGCCAAGCGGCGAAGACGTGGAGCAGGCGGTCGAGCCCTTTACGGTCGAAGACCTGTACGATCCGCATGCTTCGGATGCTCAACGCGTTGTTCTTTTAGTCAACTCGTGGGTTCAATTGACCACCGTTGTCAACGAAATGGCCCGCAGCATGGGACAGCACGACTTTTATCCGTTCGTCATGTCGCGCCCCGTGCTTCGCAAGATGCACTTTATTCAGATGATCGTCAAAGAGGCTCGGGGCGGAACGTCACTAATCGGATAGCAGGAGAATTCATGATCAATCAAGATGATCTTCGTGTCGTGTCTCTTGGTGAGTGCCGCTTCGCCTCACCGTTGAATTTCGCATCGCCCGCTCACCCGGAAGAGAGTTACTTCCGTTGTGACGACGATCGCGTGCGGATGCACGTGCGATTTCGGATCGGCGCGGAGGACGCCGAATCACTTTCCTTTGAGGAAGCCGGACCGCGAAGGAAGGTTTTCTTCGATCCGGCTCAATCGACGGCGGCGATCGTGACCTGTGGTGGATTGTCGCCCGGCCTGAACAACGTGGTCCGCTCCATTTTCCACGAGGCGTCGGAGAATTACGGCATCAAGCGTGTACTGGGAATCCGCAACGGCTATCTGGGGTTGAATCCGCAGTCCGGGTTGGTGCCGATCGAAATCACTCGTGAGTTCGTCGAGCCTATCGACAAGATCGGCGGAACCGTCTTAGGAAGTTCGCGCGGGCCTCAGGACCCGGTTGTGATGGCCGACTTTCTGAAGTCGCATGGCATCGACATGCTGTTCTGCCTGGGCGGGGACGGAACTCAGAGAGGCGCACACGCGTTATCGGAAGAACTGTTACGCAGAAATGCCCCGATCGCGATCATTGGAATTCCGAAAACAATCGACAACGATGTTCCCTTTGTCAGACTCTCGTTCGGTTTCACAACGGCACTGGAAAAGGCAGCCGAGGTCATTCGCGGTGCGCATGTGGAAGCCCGCGATGCGATCAACGGAATCAGTGTGGTGAAGCTGATGGGACGGCATGCGGGCTTCATCGCGGCTGGTGCCTCCGTCGTCAGCCAGGAAGTTGATTTCACGTTGGTGCCGGAAGTGTCGTTTCCGCTCGAGGGCGAGAGGGGCCTACTACATTCGCTGGAACGACGAATGCGTGACCGCGGTCACGCCGTCATCGTAGTTGCCGAAGGCGCAGGTCAGCACCTTTTCCAAACGGCAGAGCAACGTCGCGATCACTCCGGGAACCTGTTGCATGAGGACATAGGGCACTTTCTGCGGCAGCGGATCGCCGAACATTTCGCCGAGCGGGCGTTTCCCGTCTCCATCAAGTACATCGACCCCAGTTACCATATTCGCAGCGTGCCGGCGAATGTTTACGACCGGTACTTGTGCGATCAGATGAGCCGGCATGCCGTGCATGCCGCGATGGCTGGAAAGACGGGTGCCATGATTGGGTTCGAGCATCATCACTACATTCACGTACCCATACCCGTGGTGTCGAAACAGACCAAACGGATGGAAGTTACAGGCGACTTGTGGCGCGCCGTTCTGGAATCAACATCACAACCACGCTGGTGAGAACAGACTCAGATGAATGATCAGGAAAGACTGAAAGACCTCCTCGCTAGGTTGTCCGCGATTGAGGGCTTGGATCAAAGTCGATTTGATCGGTTGATCGCCGAACTGCAGCGGCTCGATTCGGCCGTAGGTTACGATGATACCGGCCGATTGAAAGTCGCCATGTTCGATGCTCGCTCGTACGACATCCGATCGTTTGAGCAAAGCAACAACGGTCGCTTTTCGATACATCCGATCGAAGCGTCGTTGAGCCGAGACACGGTTCACGCGGCCGCAGGCTTCATGGTGGCGTGCATTTTTGTCAATGATTGTTGCAATGCCTCCGTCGTGGAAGCATTCGCTTCGCTTGGCGTCAAGCTGATCGCGCTGCGATGCGCCGGGTTTAACAACGTCGACCTAAGTGCGTGTAGCAAACACGATATCAGCGTCGTACGTGTTCCGGCATACTCTCCCTACGCTGTGGCAGAACACTCGGTGGCCTTGATGTTAACGCTGAACCGCAAGCTTCATCATGCGTACGCGCGAAACCGAGCTGGCTACTTTGTACTCGACGGGCTGACGGGCTTCGACATGCGAGGCAAAACCGTTGGCGTCGTCGGCACCGGAAAGATCGGACAATGCCTGGTTGACATCCTGCTCGGCTTCGGATGCCACGTGTTGGCGTTCGACAAATTCCCCAACCAGGAACTCGCCGCTCGTGAGGGCGTCAGTTACGTAGAGTTGAATCAACTCCTTTCGCAGTCCGACATCATCTCTCTGCACGTTCCGCTGTTTGCTGACACCCACCATTTAATCGACGCATCTGCCATCGAACAGATGAAGCGCCGTGTCATGATCGTGAACACGAGTCGAGGTGGTTTGATCGACACGCGGGCACTCATCGAAGGACTGAAATCCGGGAAGATCGGTTCGGCCGGTTTGGACGTATATGAAGAAGAAGCGGGCATCTTCTTTCACAACATGTCGGACAAAGTGTTGACCGACGATGTCCTGGCACGATTGATGACGTTTAACAACGTCGTCGTGACGTCGCATCAGGCCTATCTCACCGACGAAGCCCTGGCAAACATCGCCGATACCACGCTGGCGAATATTGAAGAATTCGCTGGTGGAAAGCGCGGTCACGAGTTGACGAACCTCGTCCAGATTTGAATTGAGCCTGAAGCTTCATGGACATTCCCAGCTTGATCAATACCCTTGTCACGATCACGCTCGTCGAAATGATGGTGGCTATCGGTCTGCGCGTGACGGTTGCTGAATTGCTGGTGGTGACTCGGAACTGGGCGCTCGTTGCCCGCGGTATCCTGGCGAATTACCTTTGCGTCCCCTCGGTTACGGTCGCACTCCTGCTCTTGTTTGATGCTAGTCCGATGGTCGCAGCCGGCTTCGTCATCCTCGCCGCTTGCCCCGGCGCGCCGTATGGGCCTCCCTTCACGGCTATTGCCAAAGGAGACGTCGCCGTCGCCGTCGGATTGATGGTGCTGCTTGCCGGGTCGTCAGCCGTCGTTGCACCGCTGCTACTGGGCGGCCTTCTTCCGTGGCGGTCAGAAGGTGAATCGATGGCGATCGACGCAACCAAGATTGTGGTCACGTTGCTGCTGACTCAGCTACTGCCGCTGTGCGTCGGCGTCGTTATGCGTCACTCTTGGCCGAAGTTGGCGGATCGGCTTCAAGGGCCGGCCACGCTGCTGAGCAAGTTGCTCAATCTCGCTGCAGTGGGGCTAATCTTGGTTGTGCAATTTCCATTATTGATATCGATCCGACCGGTGGCTTTTGCAGGGATGCTGGCCTTGCTGGTGGCGAGTTGGGCGATCGGCTGGCTGTTGGGAGGACGCGACTTGGGCGTCCGAACGACAATGATGTTGACGACGTCGCTGCGCAACGTCGCCGTTGGCCTGGTGATCGCCACCGGTTCGTTCGCAGGCACTGCGACCGTCACGGCGGTTGCCGCGTACGGGCTGATTTCCTTGCTGGGCACTCTCGCGATGGCAATGATCCTAGCCCGCATTTCTCATCAGTTGTAGGCCGGATCGAAGCAAACGCCGCATCTGCCGGAACTTCGGTCGCAGTTGTCGAGTGGATTTACGAGACACCATGATTTCAAGCTATTGGCGTTTGCGAAGCTCCGGCAAGGGGTTGCGACCTTCGGTCCGGCCTACGATGAGAAATGCGGGCTAGCGAGGATCGCGCCCCGGTCGTCCACTGAGAGGCAGGCTACGACTCCATAGATTGTCAGGTCGCCCTGCCTCAGAACAGCCCGCGCAGAATGAACCCGCCTGCCAAGCCGGCTAGTGCTGCAGCAGCCGCGACGATCGCGATGACAACGGATTGTTGCTGTCGTTGGCGCCTCGGCACCCGCACCAAAGGCAATGGAGGCGGCAACGCGCGAGCCGATCGACGAGTTGGCAGCTGCCTGGTCTCTTGATTCGCCGTTCCGCCAGACACCGTACCTTGCGACCACTGACTTCCACTTTCTTGGCGGCTGGAATCGAATTCTTCCGAATCAACTCGCGACGAATCGGTGTCTTGCGAAGAGTCTTCGGCACCGGTCGGCAAGGGCGGTGGAGTCCAAGGTGACTTGGTGAGTGGTGCCGGGCTGACGCCGATCTCCGTAGCCCAGGGTTCCAACCTCGCGGCGACTTCTGCGGCGGAAGGTATCCGCGACGCAGGATCCTTCTCCATCATATCCGCGATCACTTCGACGAACTCTTCCGAGATATCGGGATTGAACCGCTTCGGATGCCACGGTGTCTCGGCAAGATGGCGCTGGGCTTTGCTGTTGGGTGTTCCGCCAGGGAAGGGCACCTTGCCCGTAATCGCATAGTACAGCGTACAACCGAGCGAATAGACATCGCTCACGTTGCAGACTTCGTGTGGATTGCGAATCTGTTCGGGCGACAGGTAATCGGCCGTGCCCACAATCTTTCCGGCTCGAGGGTCGGCGTCGCCTTCGTTCATGAAGCCGGCCAGTCCCAGGTCAGATACCTTGGCGATCCCTTCCGGCGTCACCAAGATGTTGCCGGGCTTGACATCGCGATGAATCAGATTGCTTTCGTGAGCATGATGCAATCCGCGAGCTGCCTGCATAATCACGCTGGCGGCCTGTTGCATGGTGAGAGGTCCGTCCGAACGAATGAGCCGACGCAAGTCTGTGCCCGGTACGTACTCCGTCACCAAGTAATGAACGCTACCATCCTGACCGGCATCATACGCACGGACCAGATTGGGATGATCCAGCTTGGCTTGCGTTCGAATCTCGCGAGTGAAATTGGAAATCGCCTCTGGCGTTGATTTATGAACTGGCAAAATCTTCACGGCACATTCGCGGCCCATGACATTGTGAACGGCCTTGAAGACTTGCCCCATGCCTCCCTGTCCTATGAAGTCCGTCACCAGGTAGGGGCCGAGGTTCAGCTTATTCCGACCCGTCAACATTTGATCCGCTTGATAGCGAGTGATCACCTTCGTTTGGACCAGCTTGTCCGCCAATCCTTCGTCGGTTATTTCGCTGCCGCCCTCGGTCGTCACCGCGTCCTCGAGCAATACGTTCTCGGCAACGTCAAGCTGAGCTTGCGTCACGAGGCCGCTGAGCAGAGCGGCATTGCGGAACACGGACTTCGTTTTGTTGGACACAACTTCGTTCCAAGAGAAGTATTGGACCGGAAATGGATTGGCCGAACGGACGATACAATGTAACGAGTCCTGCCCTTCCGCGCCAAGCTAAAGGAATGACGCGAACAATGTTCATTGTAATTCGTCCGCCGAGAAAGCGGCTTTTTTCAATAAAATCTATTTCTCGCTCAGGGTTTGTAGCGGACTGGACTGCGGAATCACCAAGCTTGCGACGAGCCCGACAACGACGTTGACGGCGAGCGACGCTGGCCCAATCCATTGAAAGCTGACTGGCGGCAGATTGGACACCGGGTCAACTCCGAAGATCGATCCGGAAAATGCAATCAAAACAGCCACCGTCATTCCGCAGGCCCAGCCGATCCAGACGGCCGCCGGCTTGGAGAACGGCACGAACAGAGCAAAGAAGAACAACGAAAAGATCATAGGAACCATCAGGTTGACGGTCTTGTTGGTGACTTCCGTAATGTTGCCGGGGATCCGCCCAACGAACAGGCTGCCCACGACCACGGTGATACCGATACCGAATGCTAATAACCGGGCGATGAACACATGCTCGCGCTCGGTTTCCGGCTTCTTGCCGAAGCGGTCCAGAACGTCCGTCATGACGACCGCCGTGATCGAATTTACGCCCGAGTCGATACTCGACATCGCGGCGGCAAACATCGCCGATACGACAAGCCCCGACACGCCGACCGGCAAGTGAAAGGCGATGAATAGCGGAAAGATCTTGTCGGCATCCGTTTTCAGGTTCATGCCCTTGGGTAGCGACTCGGGATGAGCTTGAAAGAAGCCCAGTAATGCAAAACCGACGAGGCATAAGGTGATGGGGACGATGATCGAAATGGTCATCTTCGTGGCAAACGATCGGCGAGCTGCAGCCGCGTCTTTCGTCGACATGAATCGCTGGACGGAGACTTGATCGCCGCCGGCTGTACAGACTTGCCATACGAACACAGTTAGCATCGCGCCGAAAACCGTGACACGAGTACTCGGATCAAGACTGAAGAGCGGTTGAGTGTCCCAGTTGTCGTGCCACTCGGTAGGGAACCAACCGAAACCGCCGAAATCGAGAGAGACCACGACGATCACGAGCACCGCGCCAAGGAACAGCAAGATCGTCTGCATCAAGTCCGTGACGATTACGGCTCGCAGACCTCCGATCGAGGCGTAAGTCACCGACACGAGGCCCGTCGCAAGCACGATCGCCGGAATCCAGCTTTCGCCAACTCCAATCATCACGGTTAGCGCCCTGGCCGTCAGATAAACCAGCA
>CAUJKL010000503.1 GCA_963204995.1 Planctomycetota bacterium
GTACGGGCATTTCTTTCAGAGTTTTCTGAGTCCTCCGAGTGGAGCGACGATACCTTGGCGGACCGATCTCTGGCCTTTGCAGTGGCGGTTGGCGATCCAAGGGGTCTTCGGATACTTCTCGAATTGGATTTTCACACTCGTGATGTTTAAATACTCGCCGGCGGTCGGTGGGCAGATGGGAATGAGCTGGTCAGTTCTGATGGCAATTCAAGCAGCATCCTTGGCCTGGGTTCAGACTCGTGCGCCGAAGTTGGGAACGCTCGTCGCCGAAGATAAGTATGGCGAACTCGACACGCTGTTTCGACGTTTGACCCTGTTGTCGCTCGGGTTCGTCACGGCAGGTGGGGCATCGCTGTGGGGATTCGTCTATCTACTTCACGTTCTGCAGCACCCGTTGGCCGAACGATTGGCGGAACGCGTACTGCCGCTGGATTCATTGGGCATCTTCACATTGGCGATCGTTCTCTACCATGTCCCTCATTGCCAAGCCTTGTATATTCGGGCGCACAAGCGCGAGATGATGCTATTTGTCGGCGTGTTCTCAAGTATCGCGATTGGCACGCTTGTCTGGGTGCTGGGCGGCAAATTTGGCCCGATCGGTGCGGCAGGTGGCTACCTCGCGGTGGTGGCACTATTTGTGTTACCGTATCAGACATTCGTGTGGCGACGATGTCAGCAAGAACGCTCGCCTGCCGATAGTTCGGCCGAGGCCGACGCAGTTTCCAACTCATCGACCTAGCGATTATTGTGAGGTCGCTGTCAACCGCGAAGCGATTCCGCTCGATGAATCGGCAGGATGGACGTCCCGTCCGTTCGATGTTTCCACCAGTGTCTCGGTCGGACCAAGCGTCCAAGCGACAACCGGTATCACTACGTTCAATCGTTGCCGCTTGCCCCGTTTAAGTCTTGCGGCCACATGCCAAGGCGAAGAGGTAATGGGCCATCGGATAAAAACCGGTGTGAACAACTTCATCATTCATCGAAAAAAGAAATACATGATGAAAGTAGTTCGCGACGAACGCCTTTAACTCCGGCCCCGATTTGCAATTCACATGTCCCACCTTGCTGGCCGGAGACGCGTGGCTTTGCGATTCGAGTGACGGGGTGCCCAGTATTAAGATCCCGTGTTCCTTCAGCGAGTCGACGATGTTTTGGAGGAAGCGATGTTCATCTTCCTTCGAGATATGTTCGAGTACATCGAGGGAGAACGCCCCGTCAAAGCCGCCAGCAACGGGTCCGCTAAGCATATCGTGCAGCTGGCAATCGAACTTCCACTCGGCCCCCATTCTTTGTCGCACATCGGCGACAAACACCGGATCAAAATCGACTGCCGTTACGCGTTTCACCTCTTGCTGAACTACACGCGTCCCGAACGCGTCGGCACACCCAACCTCTAGCACATGTTCGAGTCCGCTGAACATCTTTGAAACAAACTTATAACGGGCTAGGACGAAACCCAAGCGACGGGGATCGAGGTGCCACGTCTCGCTGGTCATCAGTCCAAGCTGCGTCAAGCCCTGCTTTGCCTTCAGCTCCACGCTTCCTTGGTACTGGGGTTCGCGAGTGCGGTCTGTAGAACTCATGTGTGGCGATCGTCATTTGTTATCGACAGGAAGACTCACCTGCGCACGTCGATACTTCCGATCATTCAATCAACTCGGCGTCGGGCTTAACCGACAACAGCCAATTCGTCCAGTTAGCTTGGGCGGCCTTCCATGCAGATCGCTCCGGAGCGACATTATCCTCAACGACAAACCCAAATCCCTCCGGCTTGCGACTCATAAATCTCAGCGAGTCTCGTGCGGCTCGCGCGACGCGAAAGTCTCCATCGCTTAATGCGAAAATCAACGCTGGCGCACTATCAAGATCTCGAACAGTGCCGAGCGTCTTAGCCGCGGTCAGTCGCGCCTGAAACGAACCGTTGATGATCATGCGTCGGAAACGTGCGAGTTCTGCACTCCGTTTGGCCGGATCATCGCTCAGCTTGAAGTTCTCTGGAATTTCGGAGTTAAACTCCGCTTGCGGCGCTTTTGGATCCTCGAGCATCGCGAGAATCTCAGCGACGGCCTTGCTGCCATCCGCCGTGACGACTTTCCCATTTGCATCGACTTGGGCCGTCGACATGTCCGCATTCAACCCCTTTCCGCCCGTCAGTCTTCCGGCTTCAATTACCAATCTGGTGATCGTCTTTTTGGAACTGCGAAGCAAGAACATCACCGCGAAACCGGTATCGATTACTGGGCCATTACTGGGCCCGCGAGTGCTCTGCCAACTCCCTTCCTTCGATACGTTCTTGCGGAGGTAATCCACACCGGCGTTATACCAAGCTGGTTCCCGTGTATCGATTCCTTCGGCCAACTCGCGGAAGGCCCAATATCTTTCCACGCTGTACATGTAATAGTACTGCTGATATCCCTCCTTATGGAATCCGTCAAAGTTTTCAACGCGACCATTGCGTCCCATCCAATTGTTGCCGTCAGCGACAGCTTTTTGCCAGATCGTTTGATCAACGTTTTTGGCAATGGAGCCGGAATTCTTCTCGCGGACGAGTTGGATTGCAGGCGGAAGACGCGCTCGCATTTTCATAATTGCTGGATCGTCGATAAACCCTAACAATTCACCACAGACGTATAAACTTCCAACCCCCGCAGCGCACATCGAGGCAGAAGATTGCACTTTCTGGTTGATCCGATTGAAGTGTCCGGGGTCTTCACCCTTATAGGGAAACACTCCGTCGGGTGCCTGAATGCGAAGTAACCAGTTGCAGACTCGCTCGACGACTTGCTGGTCAACGTTCAGGCCTTGCCGGTGAGCCAACCACATCCCGAGTACCGCATATTGGGTTTGCGACGTGTCGCCGAGCGGATCGTTTGGATAGCTCCAAGCGCCATACGGCATTTGACGCTTGTAGATCTCTTTTAACAGGGCCTCGATTTCTTGACGATACGCTTCGAGATCCAACTCCCCGAGGAATATCATGGCAATTCCCAAGCTGTAGTTGGCATGGCCAGAGTATGGCATTCCGGACTTGATTTCCTCGCGAACCTGAGCCACCGCTTTCGTGACGACAGGATGCTCGGGGTTCCCTGTCGCTTTGTAGCAAGCGAGCGCACAGATACAGGCCGCGCCAAGCTCGCTGCTATGTGTACCCGAACCTTTGCCGAAGTTTTGTTCGATGTATTTCACCCCACGGCCTATGAGTGCCTGAACTTCCGGACTCTCGGGCGTATAGCCACAGGCCGAACTTTGAAACGACGAACAGACGAAGACGCCAGCCGTTAGAATCACTGTCGAGGACAGCTTGCACCTGAACATGGTAAAATCCCGCATTGAAATCTGTCGCAGACGAAGACGTAGGGGGTACGCAATTGCCGACACGTTGATACTAATGGCGATCGTGCATCAGTGTCAACGCGCAACACTAACCACAAATCGCTGCGATGTGCGGCGGCGTTTTCCAGATTGCGTCGCACCAAGCGCCAGTCGCTACCACAACGTATAGATAAACGGAGCGGCGGCAGTTCCGCTCAGCATCAAGAGTACGCCCATAAGTAGGAGTACTAGAATGATGGGTGTGAGCCACCACTTCTTATTGTGGAGGAGGAAGTCCCAGAACTCGGCCAGCAAACCGGGGTCTTGCTCCTCGGCAATTAAACTGAACTCGTGTTCGTTGTCAGCTGCATCTGATTGCTTATCGCTCATGTCGGCAGGGTCTTCGAGAGGAGTAATGAAGGAAGTTGTTGCGGTTGGCTTCAGCCGTTGCAAGATTGAAATCGATAGGAATCAACGAAGAGTCTTCCAATGCTTGAGCCCCCAAGGTTTCTGCGTGGGGTCACCGAAGATATGCGGCCGACATCGGCTCCATAAACTTCGCAGTGCAAAATAGCACGATCCGGGCATCAGACGTTTGGCAAGTCGATTAAACCACAGCTTCGGTTGCTGGCTGGAAAGGTCATCGCTCGAGCGGTTCGCGATCTTCTCGAATTCAATTTCGTAGAGCGACTGTATCGGAGGTATTCCTATAGTCGAAGCTTTTCCTTTCTCAGCAATACAAAGTGTCAACATGCGCCGGGAGGAGGCGGAAGTCATCATGAGGGGTTGATGAAGCGTATCCAATTCAAAGATATCCCACACGACTGACTCGCCTCTGCGAACCCGATCTTCGATTACAAATACGCGAACATTCTCAAACCGGTTCGCACGGTAATAGTCAGCGTACAGCGTCGGGCTAAACTGGTAAAAGCCGTGATTCGCAAAGTTGTTGGCCGGTGACATGTGAATCACTCGCCCACCAGGTCTCAACATCAGCGAGACATTGGCCAATGCTTGTCGTACGTCGAACACGTGTTCCAACGTCCCGCCATCGACCAAGATGTCCGCCCGCGAATGCAACTGATCCTCTAGCGGATTGTTAAGATCGAAGACGATCTCGGCATGTTCGAAATCATTACAGTCGAGTGCAATACAATCGTCGATGCCCAACAACGAGAAAAACGCTCGATCGCTCGTATTCCGCTCCCGACGCGTGCCGCGCCAACTGGGAATCTGTGTTTGCGTCTCGTAATGGTCAGGAAGTTCGCGAGGCGCGATGCCGGCACCCGAGAGAATTTCTTCGCATTCCGACAACGTCGCGTACACGCACTGTCGACCAAGTGTCACGACCGTCCCCTCGAACGCCTTCCGCTTATGCTCAAGCGCAAGAAGTTGAAGTGCAGGCTTCGGAAGACCCATCTCTCGCCCTTTCGACCAAGGCATTGCGCAAACTAGACAACCAGTTCCGATTGAGCAGCCCTGTACAAATCGGAAAAACATCTCCTTGCTCCACATTATGCGTCGCAAACCTAGGTAGCCTCAATGGTTGAAGCCCGATCAGGTCCATAAATCTGATTGAACAGATCGATGAACTTTGATAGGATTAAGCCGGTCTCACCACATCAATTCGCGTAGCCTCACAGGGAATCAGGAGCTTCCACCATGCTCACTATCTACGGTCGCCCTCAGAAACGGATCGGGTTCTGTGACGGAGTGAACCGTCGCGACTTCCTCAAGATTGGCGGCTTGGTGATGGGCGGCATCTCGTTGCCACAGCTCTTGGCAGCGGAAGCACAAGCCGGCATTCAGCGCTCACACAAAGCAATCATCAACATCTTCCTGCCGGGTGGACCGCCTCATCAGGACATGTGGGACATCAAGTTGGATGCGCCGTCCGAGATCCGTGGCGAGTTTCAAGCGATCAAGACGAACGTCTCAGGCATCGAAATCGGCGATCAGTTCCCGATGATCGCCAGCATGATGGACAAGTTCGTGCCGATTCGATCGATCGTCGGCGCGCGTGGTTCACACTACGCCCACGAAGCCATGACCGGACAAGGCGAGAACAACGCCCCCGCCGGTGGTTGGCCTTCGATGGGAGCGTGGGTGTCGCACTTGCAAGGCCCCGTCAACCCCACGATCCCACCGCATCTGAGCTTGATGTACAAAACAGATCATCAGCCCTGGGGCGACCCCGGTGATGGCGGGTTCTTGGGCGTAAAGCACGCTCCGTTCCGGTTGGTCGGCGGTAAAGGCGATGCCCGCCGTGTCGAGTCGCGTGACAATATGACGTTGCAGGATATCACGCTGGATCGCTTGGCCGATCGTGGGTCTTTGCTGAACGCGATCGACGGCTTCCGACGCGAGATTGATTCAAGCGGAGCGATGGAAGGACTCGACGCGTTCTCGCAGCAGGCGATGGGTATTCTCACTTCGTCTGCGCTTGCCGAGGCTCTGGACTATACAAAAGAAGATCCCAAGCTCGTCGAACGCTACGGCAAAGGCGCCCCCGAGTTCCGAGCCGATGGTGCGCCGAAGATGACCGAAAATTTCTTGGTCGCACGTCGTTTGGTCGAAGCCGGCGCGCGAGTTGTTTCGTTGAACTTCAGCCGTTGGGACTGGCATGGCGATAACTTTGGTCGAGGTCGCCAAGACATGCCGATGCTCGATCGAGCGTTGTCGGCCTTGGTCGAAGATCTCGATAACCGAGGCATGTTGCGCGACGTCTCGATCGTCTGCTGGGGCGAGTTCGGTCGCACACCCAAGATCAACGAAAACGCCGGTCGCGACCATTGGCCGCGAGTCTCGTGCGCGATTCTCGCAGGCGGTGGTATCCGCGCGGGACAGGTGATCGGTGCGACGAACCGACTCGGCGAATACGCCACCGAGCGACCCGTGACCTTCCAGGAAGTCTTCGCCACGCTCTACCAGAACCTGGGGTTGAATCTCCGCGCGGTTCGCGAGTTCGATCTACGTGGCCGTCCGCAGTATCTGGTCAACGAAGGCGTGAAGCCGCTTGCGGAACTGGTTTAACACGCCAGATCGAGCGTATTTGGCTAGTCCGAGTGGCGGGAGCATTGATCTAATGGGCTCGCTCGCCATGTCCGCGAATCCCTCGGCCCCCTCGGCTCGCTTTTACGCGGCTACTCTGTTTGGTTAATATGGTGGCACTCAGGTCGAACATCCTGCCCCACAACTTAAAAGGAAACTACTGATGTCTCAAACGATGAAACAACTCATCGCTGGTCTTGTGTTTGTTCTTGCATTGCCTGTTGTCAGTTCGGCTGACGATGGTTGGAAGTCACTGTTCGACGGGAAATCGCTCAGCGGTTGGACGCAGAAGAACGGGACCGCAAAGTACACCGTCGTCGATGGCACGATCCGCGGCGAAACGAACGAAGGGAGTCCGAATTCATTCCTTTGCACCGACAAACTGTACGGAGACTTCGAGCTGGAATTTGAAGTCAAAGTTCACAACGACCTGAACTCAGGTGTCCAGCTTCGCTCCAAGACCAAAGAAGAAGCGAGTGGCAAAAAAAAGAACGGCGATGTCGGTCGCGTGTACGGTCCTCAGTGTGAGATCGAGGCGAGCGGCGAGAAAGGTGCTGAGGCTGGTTACATCTATGGCGAAGCGACGGGGCGCGGTTGGTTAACGCCCGAAGATCGGTTGATCCCCCACAAACACTTGAAAGACGGCGAGTGGAACAAGTTTCGTATCGTCGCCAAAGGCCCCCGGATTCAGACTTGGATCAACGATCAACCCATCGAGGATCTGACCGACGAAGCGATCTACGAAACACATCCGAAGGGTTTCATCGGCTTGCAGGTTCACGGCGTCAAGGCTGGGACCGGGCCCTTTGATGTGGCTTGGCGAAACCTGCGCATCAAAGAGCTCTAGTCACGCCGAGTCGGCGAGCCCACCGCTAGTCAGTTCT
Source organism: Planctomycetota bacterium (assembly GCA_963204995.1). Taxonomy (GTDB): domain Bacteria; phylum Planctomycetota; class Planctomycetia; order Pirellulales; family Pirellulaceae. The sequence goes on from CAUJKL010000503.1 coordinate 7,248, forward strand.
TCAAGTCGTTGCACCGCCCCCAACGGGATTCTCCGTTGGGGGTCGTGGCACTGGTGGCGTTAACTTCTAACAGACTGCTGCTCAGCAAACGATGACCGAAGCCATCACCAGTCGCCACAATCCGAGAATCAAGTTGGCCGCCCAGCTGCGCGATCGGCGTGGCCGGTGTGAGCAGCAGCGGATAATCATCGATGGCGTTCGCGAGATCGGCAGAGCGCTCGACGCGGGCATCGCATGCATCGAAGCTTTCGTCTGTGAAGCGATCATGAGTGATGATGGCCATCACTTGCAACACAGATTAGCGGCAACGGATTGCGAGATCGTTCTGGTCAATCAATCGGTGTTCGAGAAGATCGCCTTCGGTGATCGCTCCGACGGAATCGTCGCTGTGGCCAAGCCTCCGCGGACGGAGTTGAGCAGCCTCACGGTCCAGGACGAAATGTTGATCGCCGTGTTAGAAAACGTCGAGAAACCGGGTAATGTCGGTGCCGTTCTCCGCAGCGCAGACGCGGCCGGTGTCTCGGCGGTGGTTGTCGCGGATGCGGGAACCGATCTGTACAATCCCAACTCGATTAGGGCGAGCGCTGGCACGATCTTCTCAATGCCGTTGATAGCCTGTTCCAGCGACGAGGCCTTGGCCTGGCTTCGTCGGCACGCCTTCACAATCGTCGCCACACGCGTCGATGGTGCTGTCGATTACGCCGATATGGATTATTCCGGCCGTTGTGCAGTTGTGTTGGGAAGCGAAGCACAAGGTCTTTCGGTGGCTTGGAAAAGTGACGACATTGCTGCGGTCTTGTTGCCCATGCGAGGCGTCGGCGACAGCCTCAATGTTTCTGTCACGGCGGCTGTCTTGTTTTACGAAGCCTTGCGCCAGCGCAGCACGAAAGTGTCAACGGTCCAATAATACGCCCGACAAAAACATGACATGACATTTATTGGGAGCGTAGGAGGTAGAAGGCTCCACCGGCCCGAAGGGTCGAAACAACCCCTGCCGGGTGCCGTAAGGCCCCGGTCGAGAGATCGCAAATTTACTTCCCAAGCCCTGAAAGGGCGACACCGCGAGAGCTAACCCCCCTGGCACAAACTTCTTCGGCCCCGACCCACCTTCGGCGTGTGCCCGGTCGGTACAACCTCTGCCGGGGCTGTAAAGCCCCGGAATCGCATCAATATCAGCCCGAAGCCCCGATAGGGGCGACATAGCGCACTGCGCGCCCACTATGTCGCCCCTATCGGGGCTTGAGGCAAGTTGAATGCTCGTTTCCGGGGCTTTACAGCCCCGGCAGGAGTTGTGTCAGCCCTATCGGGCTTGTCACACCAATCACGAAGAGACGGTTTAAAGATGGTGAAAGGCTGTCGCACATGTCGGGAATCTATTTCGGGACTGTTCCCTAGTTGAATATGACCTTCGATA
>CAUJKL010000504.1 GCA_963204995.1 Planctomycetota bacterium
CATTGTTCGAGGAACCTATCGGTATTAGCGTGAAACCGAATCAGGAAGCGACGCCGGTCTTCCAGCAACACTAACCGAGTGCCGATTCCTCTTCCGGGCGAGTGCCTTCAAGACGCTGGAGCTGGTTCAAACACCACCTCCAGCGTTTTCGTTTGTTTGCAGTTATCCGCGGCACACATCCCGGTGCCGTCAACCATGATCGGAGTCAAACTTGCTGCTTCATCGAACAGATTGTACTTTAGATGGTTTCCAGTTGGTTGATGTTATGCACGCCATCCGACGCGACTTGACAAGGAGGCACGATCATGTCCCACACTGCCATGTCCCACACTGCGCCGCAGCCACGACTCCACAAGACATTTTCGACCCGTGCATCGTTCGGCACAAGTAGACTTCCCTTGACTCTCGCGGCGATCGTGTTGTGCTCTGCCGGTGCGGCTTTCTGTGCCGAGCCGGTGGTTCGACCTGACCTTCCCAACAGCGTCACCTTTGCGGCACAGCCAGCAAAGTTCGTCCGCTTTGTGATTCATGCCAGTTCGGCGAACCAGCCGTGCATTGACGAGCTGGAGGTTTACGACGCGGATGAGAAGCTCAACCTCGCCGGTGCGGAGCGGGGAGCCATCGCGAGCGCATCATCTTGCCTGGCCGGTTACACCAAGCACGCCATCGAGCATCTTAACGACGGCCGTTACGGTAACGATTTCAGTTGGATTGCCGCCGGTTCGTCCGCCGAGTGGGCTCAGATCGAGTTGCCGGAAACGACGGTGGTATCCAAGGTCGTGTTTTCGCGAGATCGGGAGCGACACTATGCCGATCGCGTCCCGACCGCGTTCGAAGTCCTGCTCTCAATGGATGGTGAAAGTTGGAAGACCGCCAAGCGAGTCACTGGCAAGGTGGCTGAGATTGTCGTTCGCAGCCCAGGCGGAGCGGGTGGAAGCATTCCTTCACCGCCGCCTCCACCACGACCGGACGGAGTACGTGTGGCACACTCAGATTCCAAGGTCGACGAGCAGCTCTGCAACGCTCTGCTGGGCGAAGAGCATGCCTGGCTGAAGACCTTCGGCCGCGCCGACTTGAGCCCACGCCTGGTGCCATACAACGGTCGCGTGAAGCAGTACCCTCGTCACGTCGGTGATGATTCCTTGCCGCTGCCACCGCTGACTGACACGCCAGTGATCGATGGCCGCATGGACGATGCCTGCTGGACGCGCGCGTCGCGCGGCGTGGCTCGCGTGGCAAGTCCCTACGACTTTGAACTTGGTCCGTTGGTCGAGACCGCTGTTTCGGCCGGACACCACGACGACAACTTGTACCTGGCGATCACAACCAACCAACTGCTGAGCAGCCATGTAGCCGTAATCGCTGCGGGAGATGAAGGCGGCATCGGCGTCCTACGGTTGGCGGACGAGGGGTTTCTGTTCGAGACCTACGCCCACGACGGCGCGTTACAGAAAGCGACACCGCTCGCAGGCGCGGCGAATGAATCGCTGACTTGTTTCGAAGTGCGTTTGCCTTTGGAGCTGTTCCCGGATTGTCGCGACCGAGGATTGCGCATCGGCCTGGGAATGGGAGGCCAACACACGCCACCACAAGGACGCACCGTGTACTTTACCTTTTCGTCGCTTGCCATTGCCGAGTTGGGTCGCGCGGCGAGCGGTACGTTTCGCGTCCGGCTGAGCGCTGCACCCCATGGCGAGCCAGTTCAACTTTCGGCGAACGCGTCTGGGTTCGAGCGGGGAATTACGTTGGCACCCGGCGAAACGAGAGAAGTTTCAGTTGACGGTCACGGGCCGATCGGCGCGGAATACGAACTGACTGTTCACGAGAAAAATGACGAGAGCTACTCATTGCACCTGCTGCGCTACGATCCCTTGGAACGGACGCTGGCGTTGATGAGCGAGATGGTGGAGCGCTTTGCGAGCCTGGGGCACGATGTGGCCGCCGAGCGTGCTGAACTCGCGACGCTGCGCAGCCGACAGCAGCAGTTGCAGTCGGTGGCCACGCCTGACGCGCCGGCCGAGCGACGAGCGTTGTACGACGCTCGACTGGCCAAACGTCGGCTCTTCTTCCGCGATCCGGACTTGCAGGCGATCGAGAGAGTTCTGTTCGTCAAGCGCCATGCCTTCGAGCCATCCCACAACTACAGTGTACTACTGGATTCTCCTTACCGTGCAGGAGGTGGCGTCTACGTTCTGAACATTCCTCGCCACGACGGTCGTTTCGAACCGGAGCAAGCGAAGCTCGAACGGCTGTTCGACTCCGGCGGCGGAATCGCTCGCAACCCGACCGCCAACTTCGACCTGACCAAGGTCTACTTCGGCTATCGACCATCGGCCGACGGGTACTTTCACATCATGGAGATGAACGCGGACGGCAGCGATGTGAATCAGATCACGGACGGACCGTTCCACGATTACTGGCCTTGCCCGCTGCCTGACGGCGGCTTGGCGTTCATCAGCACTCGATGTCGTGCTCGGTTCATTTGCTGGCGGCCTCAAGCGGCGGTGTTGTTTCGCATGGATGCCCGCGGTGAAGATATTCGGCCGCTGTCGTTCGCCAACTTGAGCGAATGGGGGCCTTCGGTGATGAGCGACGGGCGCATCATCTGGCAGCGCTCGGAGTACGTCGATAAAGGGGCCGATTTCAGCCATACCTTGTGGGCAGTTCGACCGGACGGCAGCTATCCGGAATTGGTTTTCGGGAACGACATCATCCAACCCAACGGCTATGCAAACGGCCGCGAAGTGCCGGGGACGAGTGAGTTCTTGTGTACGTTAGTCTCGCACTTTGGTGATCTGAACGGTCCCTTGGCGTTGGTCGATCCCGCGCGCAGTCGCTTCAGCGAGCAGGCGATCACGACCCTGACTCCCGAAGTTCCCTGGCCGGGTAACTGGCCCAAAGAGGAATGTTTCCGTGACGGTGTGCCGCTCGCTCGTGACTACTTCCTTTGCTCGCACGCCCCGCGAGACCAGTTTGGCATCTATGTGATTGACCGATTTGGAAACCGCGAGTTGCTCTACCTTGATTCTGAGATCGGCAGCATGTGTCCGACACCCTTCCGCGTGCAGTCGACCCCTCCCGTGCTCAGTGACAAGACGGAGCAATCAGATGCGCCGGGCGAGCTTTTCTTGGCCGATGTTTATCAGGGTCTCGAACACAGCGTCAAGCGAGGTTCGGTCAAGTACCTACAAATCTCGCAGGAGCTTCGAGCCGACTTGGAGCAACTGCCCGACGGTACTTATCGAAACGACCATCCCGATTTTCAGGATTGGTATGCCACGCCGATCCATAAAGTCAGCGGTCCGTATGGTTGGCCTTCGTACGTGGCCAAGGCATCGCTGGGAACGGTGCCCGTGGAGGAAGATGGTTCGGCCCGATTCCTCGCGCCGTCCGGCAAGGTCTTGTACATTCAAGCCCTCGACGAGGACTTCAACGAGGTGCAGCGCATGCGCAGTGTCGTGCAACTGCAAGCGAGCGAGACGCGAAGTTGCATCGGCTGTCACGAGCCGCGTAACGCCGCGCCGCCATCTCGGTCATCGCTCGCGCTACGGCATCCACCTCGCCAGCTTGAACCGCCGCCGTGGGGCGCTGGGCCGTTCTCGTACGAGACGGTCGTCCAACCCGTGTGGGATCAACACTGCATCTCGTGCCACGACTCGACAGATAAGCAGAAGCTTGACTTCACCGCCACGCTCGATGCGGACAAAGTGCCAGCCTCGTATCGCACGTTGATTTCCCAGGGCTGGGTCCACTATCTCGATTGCGGCTGGAACTCGGGTGGAAACGAGAAACGCGAGCCGTTAACCTTCGGCACGGTCAAGAGCAAGCTCTGGAACGTGCTCGACGCCGGGCACCATGACGTCACGCTAACGACGGAGGAAGAACGACGAATCAAGTGCTGGACCGACCTCAACTGTCCGCTCTGGCCCGACTACACGTTTCGTGGCAATCGACCAAGTATTCCAGTGCGGCTCACACAAGACACCTCACCTTAGATCGAGTTTTGCACTTTTTTTGGACTGCGGTGACTTGTCACCGCTTTGCTCTCCAGTGCAAAGCACTTTTTCAGCATCACCACAACTTACGCAGGATCGTGAATAATTGGCTCCAAGTCGCAAAATACCAAAGCGGCGATGAATCGCCGCACTCCAAAAAATGCGAAACTCGAACTTAGACCCGTTTCATGGAAAGGGCAACAGCAGAATGACAACTCGCATTGCTTTGTGTCTTGGATTGCTTGCTCTCGGCGGACTGCGCGGATCTCCAATCGCTCGCGGCGAGCCTTCGCGACAATTGCCCTGTTTTCAAGAGGAACCGATCGATGCGTTGATACGGCAACTCGAGCCAGGACTCGGGTTCTCCGTCGCAGTGAGCGGCGAGAGCGACGATGCGTTTGCTGAACGCTGCCAAGTCGTGAACAGCGGTCCGCAGGAAGTTGTGGCGACCGATCCCGTTACCGGACTTGTGGTTCGTCGGCAGTCGCGCTGGATTCCCGAACTGCGGCTGCTGGTTTTGGATACGACCGTAAGCAACGATGGCAAACAGACGGTTGACATCAAGAGCATGCTGTTGGCCGACTGGGGCTTTCGCGTGCTGGACGATCAAGACGGAGTACGATATCGCGAGTTGACTTATCGGAACGATACCTGGCACGGCTCGACTTACTGGACAGGTCCCGATTGGACGCGGGTAGGCAAGGACTGGCAGCACTCGGGCAACAACACACCCAGCGTTCGCCGCTTCCGAGCACCTCGCGACGGTCGTGTCAACATTACCGGGCGAGTTTACAAGGCCGATACGAACAACGGCGGCGGCGACGGTGTCCGCTTGTCCATCCGTCACGGCGGCCAAACGGTTTGGGACGCGGAAATTGACGGTGACGATGACCGTGGAGTCGAGCTCGACGTGACGCTCGACATCTGCGCGGGAGACGCGATTCGCTTTGTCGTTCACAAGCGGGGACAGATCTCCTACGACACGACTCACTGGGACCCGGTCGTCACGTATGCCGACGGTCAGCACTCTCAAGCATCGGAGGGATTTTCGACGAATCGGCAAGGTGATTCGGATTGGTTCTACGAGATGGAAGTGGAGCCGCATGCCGCAACTGGTCTGCCTCTGGTACACGGCTATGGATTGAATCTCGACCTGCGCGAGCAGACGGCGGTGGTTGGTGAGCCTATCACGTTGAACGAGCGAGATGCCTTGCCATTGATCGTGTTAGCCGATGGCGCGGACAAGAGCGGCGTGGCCATGGCCTTGACCGGCGATTCGGCGTGGCAATTTCAATCTCGCATGAGCGGCGATGGGAAGCTGCATGTCGAACTGGGCGTCGCCGGCGAGAAGCATCCTTTAGTTATCGAGCCAGGGCAGTCGCAAACGCTGCCACGGTTGGTGCTGGGTGCCTATCGCGGCTCGTGGTTGGCCGGCGTGAGATCGCTCCAAGCGATGATCGACAGCGAGAGCGTTGACGAATCGCGTGGTTTGCGGGCGCGGGTGATTTCGGTAACGCAACACTCGGAACTCGACCTGTGGACGATGGTACAAGACGACTGGCGGCGGCAAGACCAACTTGTCCAGACGGTGCAGTCCTACGCCGATGCCACGGAGCGCCAGCTCGAGAACATGCGGCTGCTGTTGAGCGACTTACGCAGCGAGCATGATGGCGACTTTTTGGCGGAGCGGGCGGAACAACTCGACGCATTGATGAAACAAGCTGGAGACTCGACGCTTGACCTGGAAGAACGGCGATCGTTCTACCTGCGCGTCCGCTCGCTGAAGCGGCAGATCGCGCTGGCCAATCCGTTGATGCAATTCGGCCCGATGCTGTTTTGCAAACGCGTACCCACCTCGTACAGCCACCAAGTGATGCAATACTATGGCTGGCGTGCTCGCCCCGGTGGCAGCATCTTCGTACTCGACAAGCCCGGCCACTCGCTGGCCACGCGCGATCTCCTCGACGGCCAGTTGGCTCAAGGCAGCGTCCTCGAACCGCGATTGTCCTACGATGCTCGGCGCATCGTCTTCTCGTATGTCGACTGCGCCAAGCAGGACTATGACCCGAACTTGCTCGGCAACGACGTCGATGAAGGCTTCTATCACGTCTACGAAGTGAATGTCGATGGCAGCGGCTTGCGGCAGATCACGCAAGGGCCTTACGACGATCTGATGCCAACGTATCTGCCCGACGGAGGCATCGCGTTTTGCTCCTCGCGCCGTCGCGGGCATTCGCGGTGCTTTGGCGGTCAGTTCAGCGGTCGCTGGCAAGTCTATACGCTGCATCGCATGGACGCGGATGGTAACAACATCCAGACGCTTTCCTACCACGACACCAACGAATGGTTTCCCGCTGTTTCCAACGATGGGTTGATCCTTTACAGCCGTTGGGACTACATCGATCGAGATGCGGTGACGCACCAGAACCTGTGGTCGACGCGTGTGGATGGCACGAACCCGATTGCCGTGTGGGGCAACGCCACCGCCAGCCCACATTGCACGTTTCAGATTCAGCCGATTCCCAACAGCCAGAAGGTCGTCTTTACGGCGTCGGCTCATCATTCCATCACCGCGGGTTCGATCGCCGTGGTCGATCCAACGCGGGGTGACGACGGCCAGCAGGCGATTACTCGCATCACGCCTGAGGTCCCCTTTCCGGAAGCCGAAGGGCGGAACATCCAGCAGTACTACGCAGCGCCATGGCCGCTGTCCGAAAAGTATTTTCTGGCTGCCTACAGCCACGTGCCGTTGGTCTGGGAACCGGGCGCGAACGAGGCGAACGCATTGGGGATCTACTTGCTGGACGCTCTTGGAAATCGCGAGCTGATCTATCGCGATCCCGATATCGGCAGTACGAATCCCTGTCCGTTGACCGTGCGACCAACGCCGCCTGTCGTGGCCGGGAATCTAACCCAGGATGCTCAACCGACCGGAGTGATGACTGTACTGGACGTTTATCAAGGGTTGGGCAAAATCCCTCGCGGCACGATCAAAGAGCTGCGCATCGTTCAGATACTTCCCAAGACAACTCACATCGCGAACCAACCGTTGGTCGGTCTGGCGGGCGAGGAGAACGCGCGTGCCATCCTCGGCACGGTGCCGGTCGAGCCGGACGGGTCCGCGCACTTTATCGTTCCGGCCAGGAAGCCGATTCTGTTCCAGGCTCTCGACCAAGACGGGTTCGCTTACCAGACGATGCGTTCGTTGACTTACGTCCAGCCGGGCGAACATACTTCGTGCATCGGCTGTCACGAAAGCCGGATGACGTCGCCCGGCAGCATCGACGCGTTGGCCCTGCATCGCCCACCGTCGTCGATCGATCCCGGCGAGCTAGGTGGCCGACCATTCTCCTTTGTTGAAGTGGTTCAACCCGTGTTGGATCGACATTGCGTCACATGTCACGGCACGAACGAACCGGATGGCGGCATTGATCTGACGCGGACGCCTCACAACGGTTTCACGAAGTCCTACTGGTCGCTCTGCGGTGACCGAAGTTTCACGGGCAGTGGCACGAACCTAGCGAACGCCGCCGAAGCGCTGGTTCCTCGCTTCGGTGCGCGAAACCAAATCGAGACCACACCTCCCGGCGGTGCGTACGGTGCGTTGGGCAGTCGCTTGATCAAGATGCTGCGTCAGGGCCACTACGAGACTCAACTCAGCACCCAGGAGCTACGTCGGCTTGCCGCCTGGATCGACTGCAACGCCATCTTCTACGGCGTCTACAGTCCGGAGGATCAAGTCCGCCAATTACGCGGTGAGACTCTGGCGATGCCTGAGGTTCAGTAAAAGAATGAGCGGTGAAGGGGTCGGGTGTCTTTTTAGGCCAAACGCGTCGGCCGTTGGGTCCAACGGCGGCCGGAAAAGACACCCGACCCCGGCAGGTGCGATCTAACCATCTTGTACAAATAGGAGCTTGACGACATGAGGCTTAACTATTGCCTGATCGTTGTTGTGTGTGGATCGCTGACGACGGCGGTTGCGGATGAGAAGTGGACCTTCGAGGACGCTCAGGTCGGCACGGTGCCGCAAGGTTGGCTCGCGGGAGTGACCGGAGCCAAGGAAGGAGCAGCCCCGCGATGGGAAGTGAGACGCGATGAGGGCCGTAACCTACTCGCTCAGCTGGAATCCGGCGGCGCGAGGGGCGACTTCCCCGTCTGTCTCAAGGCAGATAGCAAGTTCAAAAATGGCACGGTCGGCGTACGTCTCAAGCCGATCTCCGGGAGTATCGATCAGGCCGGCGGGGTCGTCTTCCGAGCGAGCGACCGAGACAACTTCTACATCGCGCGAGCCAACGCGCTCGAAAACAACATCAGCATCTACGTCACGCGGAATGGAAAGCGAGAAACGATCAAGTACTGGGAGAACATCGAAGTCGGGCTCAACCAGTGGCACGAACTTAGGGTCGAAGCAAAAGGCTTTACGTTCAAAGTGTGGTTGAACGACAATTTTGTCGGTGAGATCAACGACGCCAACCAAATATTCTCCGGTGCCGGCATGGTGGGTGTGTGGACCAAGGCAGACTCCGTCACGTATTTCGACACGCTCGCTGTCAGTGATGACAACAGCGAACGATAACAGGCCCTTCCGCAATGTGCTGTGTCCCCAGGTTGGCTCCCATCATCACCATCGGCGCGCCTGCGGGGAAGAAACAACTGGGCGAACGCCCTTCAAAACGTAGACTGTCTCCTGGTTCCGCGTACTGGTGTCAGCGTGCCACGACTTGCTTGCAAGCAATGAGAGGAGTACGAATCGCTTCGCGAAACAAATGCGATCGATCGTCGATGTGGCCCTGTTCACTGTTCCCTCGCAACTTGCGAACCGCACTGCTTCTCCGAAGACTCCGAAGCAGTGGCACGACTGTCCCAGCAGGGCCACCCAGCCCGTAGAACGTTGACGTTGCCACTCAGGCCGCACCAACCGCCGCGTAAACTTTGCCATGCTGTTTCAACCAGTTCAACTCGTCGCGCTCGGCGCGTTCCTTCACCTCCTGAAGGAACTTCACCGTTTCGGCTTCATAGCATGGCTCGCTTGGGTCGTCTGCGAGGATGACCATTTCAACATCAACGGCGACGACATACTTTTCGGTCTGAATTAGCCGCGTCCTTTTAATTCGCTCACCGGAAATCTGCATGACTAGCTCCTGTCAAAGAAATGGACCGTTACGAGCTTGGCTACGCCGCTCTGTCGCAAGAGCGACCACACCGCTTTAAACTCTGAACCATCAGGAAGCCTCTCGCACCCCTCCACGATAGGGTTTGGTTTTGATCTAGGCTCAGAACTCCTGATCCGGCGGAAAATACCGTTAACCATATTTCGTGGCCGCTTTTAATTCGTGGGGTCACACCGGCTCCCCCCACGAATTCAAGACGACCGCGAATTGGATTTTGGTATCACCTTATTCTCGCGCTGCCTTGTCGAGAACCCGCTGACTCCCAGAGTTCTCGGCTCCTGGATCAGGAGTTCTGAGGCTTTTCGGCGATCAGTTCACCGTCCGCCAGTGCCGCAGCCCGCCAGTGCCGCAGCCGCCTGCCACTTGATGATACCACGTTTTTCAAGGCGTTCGGTTCATTCAAAGAGGTCAGGCGTCGTTGCTGGGTGCGGATCGTGAATCCAAGACGCCTGACCCCTTTGCTCCAATCCGAAACATCCAACGAATCTAGGGAGACGACGAATCGCTTGAACGCTTCCCAAACACATTCGTCGTCTCCCTAGATTCGTTGGTCAAATCTGTCGAGTCAGATCAAAGGGGTCAGGTCAGATCAAAGGGGTCAGACCTCTTTGTTGTGATCATCAGGCGGCGATGGTCGCACTCTTGGCCGTCCGC
>CAUJKL010000505.1 GCA_963204995.1 Planctomycetota bacterium
TGGCATCCTCCTCTGCATGGTCTTCGCCCGCAGCGCCGCGATGGCGTTCAATCGCATTGCGGATCGCAAGGTCGATGCCGAGAATCCGCGTACGGCGAAGCGGCACATTCCGGCGGGCACTCTCTCCGTGCCCAGTGTCGTGAGTTTCACGCTGATATCTTCCGTGGGCTTTGTTGCCTCGACGCTGTTGTTCTTGCCGAATCCGCTGCCAATTGTTCTTTCAGTGCCGGTGCTCGGCTTCTTGATGGCCTACAGCTACACGAAGCGAGTCACGTCCTTGGCTCAGTTCTGGTTGGGAGCTTCCTTGATGCTGGCTCCGGTTTGTGCGTGGATAGCACTTCGCGGTCAAATCCTGATGGAAAATCCAGCCGACATTTTGCCTGCCGTTTGTTTAGGCTGCGGCGTGCTGTTGTGGGTCGCGGGCTTTGACATGATCTATGCTTGTCAGGATTACGAATTCGATGTGAAGGCGAAGCTGCGCAGCATTCCGACGGCGCTGGGCATCGCGGGAGCCTTGCGGTTGGCGGCGATTTGTCACTTGGCGATGATCTTGGTGTTTGTCGCACTGCCTTTTACGTATCTGGTCGGCGGGCCCGTGTTGAGTCTTGGTTGGATTTATTGGACGGTGCTTACGGCGATTGGCCTGTTGCTGATTTACGAGCATCGGCTCGTTCGCCCTGATGATTTGACTCGCGTGAATGTCGCGTTTTTCAACGTGAATGCCATTGTTAGCATGGGGCTGTTCGTGGCCACTTCGATTGACCTACTGACATCGTTCTGAGTTGATCGAACAGGAGGAAACGGAGGTAACGGAGGGAGAACGCGCTCTCCGTTAGCTCCGTTTCCTCCGGTTCAGAACCTTAGCTCCTGGACAGCCCGTTAACTCGCCCCTAGACTCGACGGTTCATTCGTAGAGTACGCAGCAACTTGCTCGTGTACGGCTTTGAAAATTACGCCACCCACGCGTGCTAGGGTATGTAAGATGACATCCACCCTCGAATCGATCCGCGACAAAGTTCATTCCGCCGAGCGGCTATCCTTCGACGACGGCCTGTTCCTGTACGAGCCAACGACGCCGCTGCACGAGGTCGGTGAACTGGCTAATCTTGTCCGCGAGCGAATTAACGGCAACGTCGGCTACTACAACATCAATACACATCTGAACCCGACGAACGTCTGCGTCTACCGTTGTACTTTCTGTGCGTTTCGTTCCGACCTTCGCGACGCGAAGGGCTATACGATGAGCGACGAGCAGATTCTCGCGCGGGGCCAGGAAGCGGTCGATAACGGCTGCACCGAGTTGCACATTGTCGGCGGCTTGCATCATCAGAAGCCTTATGACTGGTACGTGCATATCGTTCGCATCTTGCACGACGCGTATCCGAATCTGCATTTGAAAGCTTGGACCGGCGTCGAGATCAATTGGTTTGAATATCAAACCAAGAAGCCGGTGCGCGAGATTCTTCAGGATCTGATCGACGCCGGCCTGGGTAGCATGCCGGGAGGCGGAGCCGAGATCTTTCATCCGGAAGTGCGAGATCGAATCTGCGAGCACAAGGCCGATCCGACGAAGTGGCTGAACATTCATCGCGAGGCACACGGTCTTGGCCTGAAGACAAATTGCACGATGCTCTACGGTCACATTGAAAACGCCTACCACCGCATCGATCACTTAATCCGCCTCCGCGAGTTGCAAGATGTTACTGGCGGCTTTCAAACCTTCATCCCGCTGGCATTCCATCCCGACAATACGGGCTTGGACGACATTAAGAAGCCTTCGGCGATCATGGATCTGCGGACGATGGCGATCAGCCGCCTGATGTTGGACAACATTCCCCACATAAAAGCCTATTGGATCATGCTCGGCATCGGCACGGCTCAGGCGGCGCTGTCGTACGGCGCCGACGACTTGGACGGCACCGTCCGCCACGAGTTGATCTATCACGACGCAGGAGCCACCACGCCCGAGATGCTCAGCGTCGAAGACATCCGCCGCTTGATCGAAGAAGCCGGCCGCGAGCCGATTGAAAGAGACACGGTTTACCGCCGAGTCGAACGCGATCCTGGTAATCCCAGCGTCTGGAGTGTTGGGGAAGCCTTACCGATTGGTGCCTGACAGCTTAGTGTGCTCTTGCGTTGCCTGCTTCGTGACGCGAATGACTTACGACGGAATCGGAAATAGACTGACGGACGATCACGGTGTCGCAGCCGTCGAGAACAAGCTCCACTTCCACGACCTGCATGCCACAATGTTGCACTTGCTGGGAATGGTCCACACGAGAGTGACCTACCGTTATGCGAGACGCGATCTCCGCCTGACAGATGTGTATGGAGATGTGGTTAATGAAGTCGAGCCGTAACCGTAGGCTAGTAACGCTCTTGAAATAGCTTCCCCAGTTGTGCGAGTTCGTTAAGTTCGACGTGTTTACAACGCATCAAATGCCACGGGCTCGCCCCGTGGATGGCTACGATTGTTACTGGGGGCGGCGACGGTTGCGAGCGAGAAGCGTGAGGCACCACCGGGCAAGCCGGTGGCATCTTTGGGACATTGGCACGGTTTATAGCAGCGAACGTAACTATCCCCTGGACAAGCCAAGGGCATTCCCCGGCTCTTGGACAGTGATTGAAAGAGGAAGTTATTGCGTGGGAGATCGGGTTCAACGTTACTGGACAACACGTCGATTCTATTCGGCGGCAATCTCGGCGACGCCAACGGCGATCGCACGCGGCTGAACGGCATTTCCAACATCTATTCGTCACCCGTTGCGGCCAGCGGTCGCATTTATCTCACAGGCCGCGACGGGACGACGCTCGTTCTCAAGCGATCGAATGACTTGGAAGTAATTGCTACCAATCGACTAGACGAGCGGATTGATGCCGCGCCCGCATTGGCGGGAAACCAGTTGTTCCTGCGAGGCAATAAGTCGCCGTACTGTATTGGAGAAGGCGAGTGATTAGGGGACGTCTCGCCCTCCGCAGCTGGCGGTGTCGCCCGACGCGGGTAGGGATAACCGCAGGTCGCTTAAGTTGGTAAACTACAACAGCTCGAAATCAAGTAATGACCTTTCGCGTGCGGTCGAATGACCGCCGCTTTCAACCATTTCCAGGAGGACATCGACATGCGACCTCAATACTTACTTCGTGGATTGCTGGCCCTGTTCATGTTGTCCGTCGGTCCTTTGCGGATTCAGGCCGCAGACGATGTTGTTCAGCAGATACCGAACAACGCGTTAGCATTCGTGGTCGTCAAGAACTTGCAAGCTACGAGCGGCGAAGTCGATCAAACCGCGCAGCGAATGCAACTCCCAGCTCCCCGCCTCCTGGCAATGGCCAAGGCGCGTCTTGGATCGGTGAAAGGAGTGGCCGAGACCGGAGACTTGGCCGTGGCGTTAATCAGCCAAGAGGTGGGCAGCCCGTTTCCCGTTATCTTTGTGCGGGCCAGTGACTACGAAGCGTTGCTCAGCGGATTGAATCCACAGGATCAAGACGGACCAAGTCGCCAGGTGACGGTGGCCGGTCAAAGTGTGCTCGTGGCGAAGAAGGGCAACTACGCAGTGTTTACGTCACCGGCATTTCGAGCTGGCTTGAAACGAGTCGTCGAGTCGACAGAGAGCGTCAAGTTCGACGACAATTCGCAAGCCTTCCTCCAACAAGCAGACGCGTACGCAGTCGCCACCGAGACGGGCGTCAAGACACTTGCACAACTGGCCATCGTTGGCCTGCAGCAAGTCAAGCAGCAATTCGCACAAGCGGGGCCGCAGGGCGAAACGGTCGTCGCTGCGTTTGGCATCTACGAAGAACTGTTCAAGTGGGCCGCAGAAGAAGTGGAACAAGTTGTCGTAACAGTTCAGATCAACGACAGCGGTGCCGTGTCGCTTGCCAAACGAGTCGACTTCCGCAACACCGCTGAATACGCCGTTACCAGCTCGGCGGCCAGCGCCACAAAGCTGCTGGCGACCTTGCCCAAGCAGTCGTATGTGATGGCTGGGGCCGGTCAGTTTGGCGACTCCCAAGCCATGGAAAAGTGGATGAAAATGTCGGTCAACATGATGCGAGCGATGCCCGGTTCGCAGCAGCTAACGGACGAGCAAACCGACCAGCTACTTGCAGCTACGCGTAAGAGCATGGAAGGCATGCGCGGTATGTCTTTTACCTTCGGGGTGCCTGAGGCCGGAGGCTCGATCTATAGCCGCATGGGTGCCGTCATGGAGGTACAAGACGCGAACGCGTTCATCGAAAACTATGTCCAAGGAATGCAACAGATGCAGCAACTCTTCGCCGGCAATCAGGGCCTGCCCTATCAGATCTTGGCGGCGGAAAAGACGCAGGTCGCGGGTGTGCCGGGAATGAAAGTCGTCATGCAAATCATGCCTGCCGCCTTCGGTGCTGGCGGCGAGCAAGTCAAAGAGATGTTCGACAAGATGTACGGCAAGGACGGCAAGATTGAAGTCTTTGCCGCACCCGTCGACGCCAATCATGTCGCGCTCGCTTATGTATCCGAAAGCAACTTGAAGGAGATAATTCAAGCGGCGAAGTCGCCTGACGAAGGACTAGCCTCGGACGAAGGCATCCAGGCGACTGCCAAACTGCTTTCAGAAAAGGCTCAGTTCGTGGGCTATCTCAACACGGAAGGCATGCTGCAATTCGTGCAGCGGATGATGCAGTCCGTCGTACCTGCGGAGCAACAGGCCCAGCTTCCACAACTTCCGCCTTTCCCATCGTCGCCGCCGCTGGGATTCTCCTTCCAATACGACGGGGAAGCCTTGGCAGCGGAGATGGTTGCGCCGGCGGAATTCCTGACGACGTTGGGCAAATATATCCAAACGGTCCAACAAGGCGCGGCACGCTGACTCGGACGATAGACGATTCTACAAACTATGCTCGGACGCAAACGCCACCTCGTGCGATTCGTCACGACTAGTTGCACCCTCGATAACATGGAGCTTACGATGCTGTACGAACGATGTGTTGCTCGATACTTGGTGATGATATTGCTGGCAAGTTCTTTCCTTCTTACCGCAAAGGCATCCGCCGACGTGTTTGAACTCAGAACCTATACCACGAACGACGGCAAGCTCGACAACTTGAACGCGCGCTTCCGCGATCACACCGTCGCGCTATTCAAAAAACACGGCATGGAATCGGTCGGCTACTGGGTGCCGACCGACGAACCTACATCGAAGAACACGCTGATCAACGTGATCAAGCACGCGAGTCGCGATGCGGCGAAGGCGTCGTGGAAGGCTTTTCTCGCCGATCCGGAATGGCAAAAGGTCGCCAAGGAATCACAAGTGGACGGCCAGATTCTGGCCAAGGCACCGGACGCCGTGTTCATGGAAGCGACCGACTACTCGCCCGAGTATACGAACGCCGAGAAGAGTGACGGCACCGTGTTCGAGCTGCGGATCTATCGCTGCAACGAAGGCAAGCTTCCGAATCTGGATGCTCGCTTTCGCGACCACACAATTCGCCTCTTCGAGCGGCACGGCATTCGAAACGTTGCCTACTGGCATCCGACGGACGAACCGGATTCGAAGGACACGCTGATTTACATCGTCCGACACAACAGCCGTGACGCCGCCAAGGCCTCGTGGCAGGCTTTCGGCGCGGACGAAGAGTGGAAGAAGGTCGCCGAAGAATCGCAGAAGGACGGCAAGTTCCTGCGCGAAAGGCCGGAGTCGATCTACATGCAGGCCACGGACTATTCGGCAATCCGTTGACACTGATTGTTCATTTGTGTGACAGTGAGAATCTGCTACAATCGGCAACGGTGAGGCCGGGACTCGTTGTGGACGGAGGAAGAATATGTATCCTCATGGGCGATTGATCTGCTTGGCTTTTCTGCTAATTCAAATCTTGGACGCTTCGGCCTCCTGGTCCGCGGAACCGGGCGAAGCCGTTGAGTTGGTCCGGCGTGCATTATATGCCGAGTTGGCCGGGAACAATGCCGACCGCCAAGCGCTGCTACAGGAAGCCGTACGCTCCTTTCCCGACCATGCTCCGGCGCGTTGGCAGCTGGGTTTCGTGATGGTCGGCGGCGATTGGCTCGAGGTCGCCGAGGCGGAACGACGAACCGTCGAGTCGGGGCTCACTCAACAGTATCGACGCCTGCGTGACCAGTACGCCCAAACCGCTACCGGCCAAGTGGCACTGGCGCGCTGGTGCCGTCAGAACAAGCTGGCCGACGAGGAGCGATTGCATTGGGTCGCCGTACTACAGCTCGATCCGAGCCACCATGAAGCCCGCAGCCGGTTGGCGGTTCGTGAGTATCGCGGGATGCTGCTGACCAAGAGCGACGTCGAACAGTACGAGGCGCGGCAGAAGGCGTACGATCAAGCTCAAGCATATTGGAAACCCCGGCTGACCAAGCTGCGTCGTACGATCGAAGGCTCGGAGGCGGTCGCGCGTGAAGCGGCGTTGGCCGAGTTGCGGACCATTGACGAGGAGGCGGCGATTCCGGCGGTGGAAGAAGTACTCTCCACGGCTGATGAACTTCTGGGGCTCGCGGCGATCGACATCATCAGCGGCATCAAGGGCCAAGCCGCCACCGATTCGCTGATCCGCCACGCCGTGTTGTCCGATCACGACAAGGTACGCGAAGCCGCCGCCGACGAGTTGCGATCGCGCTCCCCTTATAGTTACGTCCCTGCGTTGCTTGCGAATTTGCAGGCCCCCGTGGAACTGTCCTACTTTGTCCAGACATTACAAGACGGAGTCCGCTACGGCTACGAAGCAGTTCAGGAGCGCCCTGAGGGGACATACGCTTATGCAAGAAGCCACAGCATTCGGACGGCTGTCGAGTTACCTCGGTCTTTGGATTCGGGGCAAGTCCTGACGTCGTCATCCGTGGCGCGAGCCAGTGGCACGGCTCAAACTCGTTTCGCGCGCGACTCATCGCTGTTGCAGTCTTGGGGCAGGCAGGTGAGCAACGCGAATCTGAAATCGGCGATGGTCAACGCGCGGATACTGCGTGTGCTACGAACTGCCACGCAAAAGCAACTTTCCGACGATCCGCGAGAATGGTGGAAGTGGTGGGTCCAGCAAAACGAACTCTACGCGCCGCGACGCCTGCAAGAGAAGCAAGTGGCTACTTCGCAGCTTGTGGTGGCTCGGCTACAAGAAACTGCTCTCAAAGGTCCCGGCATCCCGCTACCGCAAGATGGGACGATTACTCACTCCCGTTCTACCGCCACCGCACGCAGCGGGGGCGGCTGGGGAAATGGCTTTTTTCTCTCTTGCTTTCTACCTGGAACGATGGTCTGGACCGATACAGGCATGGTGCCCATCGAGAAGGTGCGGATCGGTGATCGAGTGCTGTCGCAGGACCAGGACAGCGGCGAACTCACCTACAAACTTGTCATCGATGCGACGATCCGGCCGCCGAGCCCCACGTTGCGGCTGGGCATGGGCGATGAAGAAATCGCGACCACGATGGGGCATCTGTTGTGGGTCACGGGACTCGGTTGGCAGATGGCGAAGGAAGTGCAAGTCGGGGATCAGTTGCATGGCGTGCATGGCGGCCAGACGGTCGACTACATCAAACCGGGACCGGAGTCCGAGGCTTACAACCTCGTCGTTGCGGACTTCAGCACCTATTTTATCGGCCGATATCGCATTCTCGTTCACGACAATCGGCCGCGTCTGGTGACCGAAGCCCGACTCCCCGGCTTGGTTGGCGATTGACAACGGACGCTCGCCCATCGCCCACAAATTGCTCTCGCGAAAGTTTTTCAGTTGCTAGCCACGGACGATTCAGCGATCCGTTGATTATCGCCGCCAGCAAAACGCGTTCGTCAGTACGGTGCCGCAAAACGTGTCGTAGCGGAAATATCGCAATCGTTACTTCTCCGCCTTCGACCTTTTCTTCCGTGTTTTCTTCGCTTTCTTCTCTCCTTTGGGTGCGGTCCTCGTTGTTGCGATTCGAGCCGGTAGCTTAGCGGGCGGTGTGTGCCTGCGCGCGAATTGCTTTTGAGCTTCTTCCAACTCGGCAACCAGTTCGGCTTCGGCAGGTAACGCTAACTTGTATTCGGCGGCCAAAACCTTGTTGGGCAGTCCGTCCAACGCGTAACGCGCGACGGCCTGATCGTTCCGAGCGCACAGAATCAAGCCGACCGGCGGATTCTCGTCTTCGTGCGTCCAATGTTCGGAGGCGTAATTCAGGTACATGTGCATCTGACCGGCATCGCCGTGATCGAACTTGCCGATCTTCAAATCGATCACCACGAGACAACGCAAGCGGCGGTGGAACAACAGCAAATCCACTCGATACCATTCATCGCCGATCCGCAGCCGTCGCTGGCGACCGACAAACGTAAAATCATTTCCCAGTTCCAACAGGAATTCTTCGAGCTTGTTGATGAGCGAGTTTTCCAGATCATTCTCCGAGTACTCATCCTTCAGCCCGAGGAACTCCAGTACCAACGGATCTTTGATCTCTTCTTCGGGTGTTACTAGATCGCCAGCAAGCGACTCCGAGCCCTTACGAAGCATGGCCGCCTTGTTCTTCGATAGCAAAGTCCGTTCGTAGAACAGGCTATCGACCTGCCGTTTCAATTGCCTCACCGACCACCCGCCGCGCAGGGCTTCCGTCTCATAGAATCGACGGGCGTTTTCGTCATCGATGGCCAGCAATTCGACGTAGTGAGACCACGGAAGCGGGAAGCGACTCGCGATCGCTTGAAACACCGTAAGATCTGTGATTCCAGGAGGTTGTAATTTTGCAGACGGTGTCTGCAAAATCTCGCCCGACGAATCAACCGGCACAGTCCGAAATATTGCAAACGGTGTCTGCAATATGTTGGGGTACGCCTGAAATAAACGCCGCATCGAATAGAGATTTCGCCACGAGAACCCACGACCAAATCGTTCCGTTAGATCAACGGCCAGCTGTTTAAGCAACAGTTCGCCATAGCCTGCCCGCCCTTCACCTTCCTGCTCCAACTCTACGATCCGCCGTCCGATTTCCCAATACGTCGCGGTCATAACCGAGTTCACCGCGCGAGCCGAAGCGCGACGAGCCGACTCCAGCAGATCGACCATCGAAGCCAACACGTCGCCGTAACGGTCGTCGTGTGTTGTGATGTCTGTTTTTGTTCGCTTCTTCTTTGCCATCCGAAAGCCTCCGTAAATCAACTGGTTCCCGACGAATCAACCGTGTCTGGATCAGCTAGACGATCGGCAATAAATGCGTTTCAGTGGAAACAAGGACAAGCCTGCGGGTGAAAACGATTCGTGATGTTCCAGGACGAGAGTGCGGAGTCTTGGCAAGCCGGTGACATCCGAGAGGTGCCAAGATACACATGGATACATAGCGATACAATAACGCAACAAAATGACGTCGTGCAATCGGCGAAGAAATCGGCGACACTAGCATGCTGCCTTCCCCAAAGAACGTCGCGCCACGCGAAGGAGTGAAGGAGCCGAATCGATGTCGAAGTTTCTAACTGTAATCGTTGCCTCCTCAGCGCTAATCTTCTTTCTGGCCTGCGACAGCGGTTTGCCAAATGTGGAAGCCGATGATGTTACGAGAAGCTTCGATAACCGTTCTTCCGCGAGCCCGCAAAGTCGCTCTACAAAAACGATGAAACTCCTTCGCGATCTGCCACCGATCGCCGACGCAGACTGGCCATCCTACAACCATTCTGGCGCAAGAGAACTGGCGGCACGAACGGCCGAAGATCCGCTCGGTGTTCTATACAGGCGGCGATCCGGTTGGTTCGGGCATCGCGCTCGGCGGCATCGCTTGCTTTACACCGACTGCCGGCGAACAGTTAGTCGTCCTCGATGCTGCGTCAGGGAAGACGCTCAAGGAGTTTCACATTGGCACCGTTTGGAGCGGGCCGTCGATCTCGCGAGGCCGCATCTACGTCGGCACTGGCAGCATCCTGTTCTTGAAGAAAGAGTTGACCGGTACACTCTACTCCTTCGGCCTTCCGGGCGATGACGAGATCGCTCGCATGGGCGCGGGGTCCGAGTGACTCGCCAAAACCAACCAACTAACGCATTATCAAAAGGTCAATTGAACATGTTTGAACGGCTCGTGATCGCAACCACATTTGCTTTGTCACTTGCTTTTTGCGCGGGGGCCGCAGAGCCAACACCGGGGACGCACGGCTTTGCCAACTCTGGCACCGTCAAGATCCACTATGTCACTCAGGGAGAAGGCCCGCTCGTCGTGATGATCCACGGATTTCCTGACTACTGGTACACCTGGCGCAAACAGATGCCGGCTTTGGCCGAACATTTTCAAGTCGTCGCCATCGACCAGCGGGGATACAACGAGAGCGATCAGCCCGAGGGCGTCGAGAACTACGCGATGCCAAAGCTGGTGGATGATGTCAAGGCAGTCATCGAGCACTTCCAGCGAGATCGGGCCGTGATCGTCGGGCACGATTGGGGTGGTGCCGTCGCGTGGTCGTTCGCGATGACCTATCCCGAGATGACGGACCGGCTCGTAATCTTGAACTTGCCGCACCTCAACGGACTGCGCCGCGAGCTGGCGAATAATCCGGAGCAGCAAAAGGCTTCGGCTTACGCTCGGCACTTCCAAACTTCAGAGGCGGCTTCGCTGTTGACTGCGGAGGCGTTGACGTTTTGGGTCAAAGATCCAGACGCAAAACCGCACTACGTCGCGGCCTTCAAGCGGTCGTCCTTCGAAGGCATGTTGAACTATTACAAAGCCAACTATCCACGCGAACCTTACGAGTTGCCGGAGCAGGAATTTCCCAAGATCAAATGCTCGGTGCTGATGATCCACGGCCTGAAAGACACCGCCTTGCTGCCTGGAGCTCTGAACGACACGTGGCAATGGCTGGAACAGGACTTGACACTCGTGACACTCCCCGAGGCAGGCCACTTTGTTCAGCAGGATGCAGCGGAGTTTGTCACGAAGCAAATCGTGACGTGGCTGACGCGGTAACGTTTCGCAATGTCACGAACCTTCGCGTTCCGCTATTTGGTGGGACGATACAAATCGATACGGAATCGAAGCTGACAACTTGTCGCTCTTTCTCGTAGAATGCCCGCTACGATCAGTTGTAGGCCGGACCAAGGCTCTGCGCGGTTCCGGCAGTATCATTTGCGTGGTTGCCGGAACTGCGCAAAGCCTTGGTCCGGCCTACCGAACTGCCTCAAACATGTATCGGCGGCTCGGCAGGAAGCGCCTTGACTTATTCACCAACGAGTCCCTTCCCGTTAGATCCGTCCCTTGAACTTGAGTTCGGAAAACTCGGGCGCAGGAAAACTCTCATTCGCGTTGGCAGGTGATGATTGGCTTGTTCGGCCTCACACCGTAGCCGGGTCGAGAATCGCAATGGCAAGGCCGCGGAAATCCGTCGCGTTGAACGTCAGCAGCCGAGTGATTCCGTAACTTTGCATCGCCGCCACGAGGCGGACATCGTGCGCTCGAAAGCCGGTCACGGAGTGCCGCTCAATCAGCTCCTGCCAAAGCTTGCTCAGCTCTTCGCGGTCGGGAAGCAACGTGAAACGGCGTCGAAAGAAACGCAGCCAGTGCCCGGCCTGCGCGACCGTCATCCCCAAGCCGTTGCGTCCCGCAGGCGGCGGACCTGGCGGACGGGTCGCCACCGCCCAGAACTCGTAAAGGTTTTGGGGGACGACGATCAGCCGTTCCCTCCGCCCCACGAGTGTTTGAATCGCCGCACGTGCCACGCCGGACTGTGGATCGTGCGACCG
This sequence comes from Planctomycetota bacterium, assembly GCA_963204995.1. Taxonomy (GTDB): domain Bacteria; phylum Planctomycetota; class Planctomycetia; order Pirellulales; family Pirellulaceae. The sequence goes on from CAUJKL010000505.1 coordinate 11,692, forward strand.
CGTCATCCGGATGAGCAGGTTCGAGTCGAGGAGAATCATTCGCCTTCCATCTGCGCGTAGATCGCTTCACGCGAGTCGTCCACATCCTGGGTTTCAACCATGAATGGCCGCATTTCAGCAAAGACATCCTCCGTCTCGTGTGGCGCAGCTGCCGGTGCCGCCGGTTCCTCTTCGAACACAATCGCCTCGCGGACCTCGCCGCTGATTCGGACGAGGCTCTCGGCAATCTCCTGCTTCGACCCTCTGAGAACATGCGTTTTCATCGCTCACCTCCGTTAGACATCCCGAGGCTATTGTATTTCACACAACGCCCAACCGGAAGGCGATTCCTCTTGGAGAAGGACACCGATTCTTCGAGCCCTTTCCGATTTCTAAAGGAACGACGATCGAATGCGTCGCGCACTTTGACAACTCGTCCGACAGTCCGGCCAATGCCGATCCAGCGAAAGAAGTCCGCTGGGGCGACCGGACCTGGGACGCGATGATGTTCTGCTGATACTCGCACGTCGACGCAGACAAGTCGAAGTGAAAGCGATCGCGAAGCGGTCTCGGCCAGAACGCCGTCGGACATTGTGCCGGCATGCCTGCGACTTTGCAAAACTCTTGCTCAGGAACACTTCCAGTCGCGTTGGCGGGTAATGATCTGGTATTCTAAGCTGAACGGAAATCGGATCGGTCGAATTGACACAAACGGACAAAGGAAACGCCTGACTCATTCAGCAATGTGTCCTGACCTCTTAGTTCGAGTTTCGCATTTTTTTGGACTGCGGTGACTTGTCACCGCTTTGCTCTCCAGTACAAAGCACTTTTCAGCATCACCGCAACTTACGCAGGATCGTGAATAATTGGCTCCAAGTCGCAAAATACCAAAGCGGCGATGAATCGCCGCACTCCAAAAAAGTGCAAAACTCGAACTTAGATCCGTTCCAATTCAGCGCGTTCATGGGAGCGACCAATGGCTGTGAATCATGGTCGAGCTTTCTGATTGGAACGCTAATCAAGTCACAGGACTATCCGATCGCGCTGCTGACCTTGTGCGGCGCATCACTTTTCGCGTTGCCGCTGCTCGCAGGAATGAGCTTGCCTGCCAAAAGTCGAGACGATGCTTAAATCGCTTCCGAGCCACGCTCGCCCGTACGGATGCGGATGCAGTCGTCCATGGGCAAGACGAAGATCTTGCCGTCACCAATCTCGCCCTTCTCGCCCGTCCGCCCCGCCTTCAAGATGGCATCGACCGTCGGCTGCACAAACTGGTCGTTGACTGCGATCTGCAGCTGAACCTTTCGCAACAGATTCACCGTGAACTCGTGGCCGCGGTAGACTTCGGTTTGGCCCTTTTGGCGACCGAACCCTTGACAATCCATCACGGTCAAGCGAAAGACTTCGACTTCCGTCAAAGCCGCTTTGACCGCTTCGAGTTTATTCGGTTGGATAATCGCGATGATCAGCTTCATGGCAAGTCGTGCTCCGCGACGAATCGCAAACGCCCAACGTCAATGCGAGTCTACGGCATTCGACGTTCGATGTTCAGCGTTCGATACTATCTAGCCTTTCGCTTTGGCATAGCGTTCGGCGACTGCCGCCCAGTTCACAACGTTCCAAAACGCAGCGATATAATCGGGCCGCCGGTTTTGATAATGCAGGTAGTAGGCGTGCTCCCACACGTCGAGTCCGAGGATCGGCGTGCCGCTGATGCCGGCCACCGCATCGCCCATCAATGGGCTGTCTTGATTGGCAGTGGAACCAACGACGAGCTTGCCGTTCTTAACGATCAACCACGCCCAACCACTTCCGAAGCGCGTGGCAGCTGCCTTCGCAAACGATTCTTTGAACGCGTCGAAGCCGCCGAGTTCCGCGTCGATCGCCGCTGCTAAATCGCCCGTCGGAGCGCCACCGCAGCCGGGCCCCATCACTTTCCAGAACAACGAGTGATTAGCATGTCCACCGCCGTTGTTGCGAACAGCTCCGCGTTTGTCTTCCGGAACCTTGGACAGATCCGAGATCAATTCGTTGACGCAGTCCGGCACTTCCATACCTTCCGTCGCCGCGTTCACGTTGTTGACGTAAGCCTGATGGTGCTTGCCGTGATGGATCTCCATCGTGCGGGCGTCGATGTGTGGTTCGAGGGCGTTATAGGCGTACGGTAATTCTGGCAACGAGTAAGCCATGTGATTCTCCTTTGTGTGCAACTGCTAAGTTCTGACCGTGATCTCAGTCCGCCTGCGGCATTACCGACGACGGGCCGCAACACGTAAATGGATGTTGGAACACCAGTTACGTAGCATAATGAATCGGCACGACCGCGACAATCGGGGCAGTGCCGATCGAGCGAAATACAGACGCTGTCAGATGCCTGCTAACAGCTGGAGAAGTCCTAGCGAATTGAAACGCTGCTGCTGGAGAATGGCAAGTGCCGAAAGGGCATTAGAAGCAAGCGACTGGTTCTTGGCGAGTTTCAGACCCTCTTCGTCTTCGTTGACGCCATTGATCGCTTGAAGTGTGTCTTCCACCTCACCTTTGAACTCGGCGAGTAACTTCGACGCCGAATCGACAGTGACGTCGGTGAACGCATCCACTCGTCCTTCGAGCAACGTCAGCTTCGAGAGCGCTTCGTCGACGACACGCAGGGCCGCCGACGTGTTCGAGCCCAGTCCAGACAACGAACCACCGCTCACCAGGTCGGTCAACGTACCGCTCGTGCCGCCGAGTAGTTCCGGCTGGATTCCAGGCAGCGCAAAAGTCGTCTGCCTGTGGACATCCGGTGTTAACGCAAATTTTTGCGTCCGCTCGTCCGAAACACTCACCGTATTGAACGTGCCAGTGAAACCAGGCTGAAATTCGAACGAGACATGCGTCCCGTTGTTGGTGTAACTCACGCGATTGCCGTCGATTTGGGCACTCGGGATCGCTTTGCCATTGATCGTGACTACGGCTTCCTGGCCAGTTGATGTGGCCGTTGCGAATGTGCCTGCCGTCACATCGATATCGATGGTTGCGTCGTCACCATAATCGACCGTCCGCATGTGCAGACTGCTGCCGGTCGCAGTAGCCGTGATGCCTGTCTTATGACTCTCGAGGTTGATGCGATCCCGAACGTCAGTCAGAGCTTCGCCGTCGGTCACCGAAATTGTCGTGCTGCCGCGACGGCCCGTCAGCACAAACGAAGCGTTGCCCGAATTGATATTTCCTCCGGCTCCCGTATACCGCTCGATGGTTTGCGTCGCGGCCTGCGACACACTTCCTGCGAAGCTTGTCTCCCGCAGCGAGAAGGCTTGAATGTCTTTGATTTGAGCATTGTCGCGACCAGAGTACGTGTAGTTCACCGAGCCGTCAAGAACTCGTCGCCCATTGATTTTGGTTCCGGCCAGATCACGAATGGCAAGCACCGCAGCGTCAATGATGGCTTGCTCGGCGTCTCGGTCTTCACTGGAAAGTGATAGATCCTCGTCAAACAACAACGAGCTACGGATCGTCTCCAGATTGGAACGCGTTTGATCCAGGGCGAGTTGCGTTTCCGAACCCAGA